>CAYWYX010000010.1:40715-43721 GCA_964462735.1 uncultured Acidobacteriota bacterium
GTTTCTCTCTTTCCCAGCGTGATCATCCTATCAGCTAAAGGTCTAACCTCTTTTGCTTTTTGCACAGTTGTTTTGACACGTTCATGCTCTAATAGTGAGGTACAAAGATTTCTTAACAGAGCCCTACGATGAGGACCTGTCCTTCCCAATTTACGTCCATGTACACGATGTCTCATGCAGAACCTTCTTTTTTACAGAATAGGTATAGGTATGGAATCAAAAATTCACACTATTCATCTTGGACCAGTTCTTGCATTGGTTGCCCATCCCCATCTAAAATCCACCCTAATCCAAGACCCATAGTAGTCAAAATCTCTTTTATTTCATTTAAAGACTTTCGACCGAAATTCTTTGTTTTAAGCATTTCTGATTCACTCTTCTGCACCAACTCTCCAATAGTTTTAATGTTGGCATTTTTAAGGCAATTGTAGGACCGAACAGAAAGTTCTAGTTCATCTACTGATTTTGCTAGGTTTTCATTTACTACATCTACTTCCTGATCTTCCAATTCTTCTTCAACTTCTTCATGTTCCTCAAAGTTAATGAAGATAGACATATGATCTTTGAGTAACTTCCCTGCATGACCAATTGCATCCTCTGGTGTAACGGACCCATTAGTCCAAACATCTAAAACCAATTTTTCGTAGTCCGTCGCTTGACCAAGACGAGATGGTTCTACACTATAACTGACCTTTCGTACCGGAGAATGCACAGAATCTATAGGAATATAACCTATAGCCAAGTCATCACTAAAATTCTTATCTGCAGAAACATAGCCCCTACCAATATCAAGCCTCATCTCCATTTCCAACTGCCCTCCATCACTTACAGTTGCAATGTAGATTTTTTCATCCAGTATTTCAACATCTCCATCTGTTTTGATGTCACCAGCAGTTAAAATACCTGCTGAATCAGATTCTAAACGAATAGTTTTTGGTCCTACACCATTTAATTTAAAGGAGACTTGTTTTAGGTTCAAAATAATGTCTGTTGCATCCTCAACAATCCCTGAAATAGGCGAGAATTCATGCAAAATGCCTTCAATCTTAATGGCAGTAACAGCTGCTCCTTCAATTGAAGCTAACAAGACACGCCTCATAGCATTCCCTACAGTAGTACCAAACCCTCTTTCAAAAGGCTGCGCTACAAACTGTCCGTAATTTTTATTTTTACCTTCACTAATAATAGAAAGTCTCTTTGGTTTTTGAAATCCTGTCAACAACATAGGCTATGGATCCTCCTAGGTTTGAATCCAGTGGCTAAAAGCAGAATATTAACTTGATGTATCCTTACTGTGAACAAACTCCAACAAATTCTTACTTAGAATAAAATTCGACAATCATGCGTTCTTGTACAGGCAGATTTACGTTATCACGTTTAGGAAGAGTAAGCACTTTTCCCGAATAATTTAAACTGTCTAGTTCCAACCAGTCTGGAATTCCTCGACCGCCAACCATTTCCACCGCAGCTGCAATGTTTGAAACCTTTTGACTCTTCTCTTTGACTGAAACTATATCTCCTTGTTGAATCTGAAAAGAAGGGATATTCACTTTAGAACTATTCACAAGAATATGCCCATGGCCAACTAACTGTCGACTTTGGGCACGAGAGGATGCAAACCCTAACCGATAAACAGCGTTATCCAATCTTCTTTCCAACATGGCCAAGAGGTTTTCTCCTGTCACTCCTTTTTGACGTGATGCCTTCTCAAAATAATTTTGGAATTGACGTTCTAAAACACCATAAATGCTGCGCACCTTTTGTTTTTCTCTCAATTGAAGACCATATCCAACGATCTTTGATCTTCGATTCTTACCATGTTGCCCTGGGGGAAAGTTTCTTTTTTCTATTGCACAGGATTCTTTGAAACAACGTTCACCCTTAAGATAAAGCTTCAAACCCTCCCGCCGACAAAGACGACAAACAGGCCCTCTATAAGTTGCCAAATTATTTCTCCTTAATTACAACAAATTCACTATTTTGCTAGTTAATAAATTAAACTCTCCTGCGCTTCGGGGGACGGCAACCGTTATGAGGAATAGGAGTTACATCCCTAATGGATTTAACTTCCAAACCAACAGTTTGAAGAGCACGTATAGCAGACTCTCGCCCAGAACCTGGCCCTTTTACTCTCACATCCACCGTTTTCATTCCACACTCACGTGCTTTATTTGCAGCTGTCAGTGAAGCTTGTTGTGCAGCAAAGGGTGTTCCCTTTCTAGCCCCCCTGAAACCAAGAGATCCAGAACTTGACCAAGAAACTAAATTCCCCTGCCTATCTGTAATACTAATAAGTGTATTGTTAAATGTTGCTTGGACAAAAACGATACCAGTCAGAACGGTTTTTTTCTCTTTTCGTTTAAAAACCTTCTTCTTTCCTGTCTTTTGTTTTGCCGCTCCTTTGGCCATTATCAAAACTCCTTATCTCTAAAAAAAAACTAATCATTATTATGTTTTAGCTAAAGATTTTTTTCTTCCTGCTACTGCTCCTTTATTAGGGCCTTTGCGTGTCCGGGCATTGGTATGAGTCCGCTGGCCTCTAACTGGTAACGAACGTCTATGTCTGACTCCCCTATAAGAACTAATTTCCATTAGTCGCTTAATATTCATTACAACTTCTTTGCGTAAGTCACCTTCAATTCCACTCTGTTCTTCAATAACTTGACGAATTCGACCAACCTCATCTTCAGAGAGATCCTTTACTTTTGTTGCAAGGCTAACTCCAGCCATCTCACAAATCTTTCGAGATCTTGGCCGACCAATGCCATAAATATAGGTCAACCCTACTTCTAACCGTTTTTCATTAGGTAAATCAATACCAACGATACGAGCCAAGTGTTTATCCTTTCCTAATTATTTAATAGATCAGATTAACTTATCCCTGACGCTGCTTATGTTTTCGGTTTTCACAAATTACGCGCACCACACCACGACGATGGACAATCTTACATTTTGGGCACATTTTTTTTACAGAAGCACGAACTTTCATAACATTTACTTATAGCG
>CAYWYX010000011.1:0-41259 GCA_964462735.1 uncultured Acidobacteriota bacterium
CTTTTATCGTTATTGAGGTCTGCTACATCCACGGCTTTTGCCCCAACCGTTGGCAAACTCGTTCGCTCTGCTCTGGAATAACCCTTTTTGCTCCCCCAATAAATAAAGGAATCAATGGCAATGGTATCAACGATGTTGTAAATTCCCATTTCCCGAGCCTTAAGTCGAGCACTATTCGCTAAAATAATTTCAGGCCAGTTGTCCCCATTCAAGTCTTCTACAGCAACTGCGACCGTTCTTTCACCCGGTAATCTGCTAGGAGGTCGATTGTTGAAATTACCTTTCCCATCACCCCAATAAATGCAAATACCTGCTTCATCGTTTTGGTTGCCTTCTTCTGCAAAAACTAAATCGAGTAGACCATCCTGATCTAGATCAAAAATCTTAACGTCTCGGCCTAAGACTGTTTTTAGCGTTGTTCGGTTATTTTGGGAATAACCTGCAGATGAACCCCAGTAAATGAAGGACTGATTAAAGTGATCGACAGCTACATGGTAACTGAGTCCACTATTGGCAAACACAATGTCAGGCCAACCGTCCATATTAAGGTCAGCAACTGCAACGGCTTCACCACCTCGAGTTGGAATCCGGGCACGTTTACTAGGATCAAAACCTAATTGACTTCCCCAATAAATGTAGGAATCCAAGTCGGTTCGGGTGCCATTAAAACGATTTACTAGAATCAAATCAAGGTATTGGTCACGGTTAAGGTCAGCAATTTCAACGGCCCTTCCACCCTCACTTGGAAGTTCAATGCGCTTCATAGGATCGAAGTTAAATTCTCCCAAGTAGATAAAGGAATCTGGTTTTTCATTTTGATCATGGCTGCTCGGAAAAACGATATCTAGATAACCGTCACTATTAAGGTCCCAAACGTTAATAAGTCGAATGGTTCCATCGGCTGCAACATAAGTATTAGCTCCACCATCAGTCAGGGTTCCTTCAACAAAGTCCGAAAAGGAGGTATTTTGCCAGATATATTGGACGTCTCTGGTGTTTGCTGCTAAAACTGAACCTAGGACAAGTAGAAATACGAGAATATTACTTTTGAGATTTCTTAAAAATGACATTAGTTTTCTCCCAATCAATTATTCTTCGAGAGGTTCATGAATAAATAGACTTGTTAGTGTTTGATTTAAAGTTTGCCATTTTAAAACCCAGAATTTTGAGGCATCCTTATTTTATCACTAATATAGATTTTACTTGTACTTGTTGCATTCTGACTCTAGACTCTGTCTGATTTTCATCAAAAGAAATCTAAATTAATTAACAAATTTTTACTGAATGTGAACCTTAAGCTACATTCAGGTTGTGTTGAGTTGTTAAGCTAGAATCCTGCACCTGTTTTGAGAATGTTATTTCTATCAGGAAAAAATTTAAGGCACGGGCCAAAAGACATGTCATCGTCCAATTGAAACTTTGATTTCATTTGGAATCATGTCCATGTCAAACTAGATAATGTATTCGAGTAAATCCTCTTTATAAAATGACCCTTCTCCGTCAACAGGACAATCAACCGTCAAACAAACTGGTCCCTCGGTCCGTTCTATGGACATTCATTTTGATTACCAGTTGCTTTGCCTGGTGGGGCTTGGCTAATAACATGACTGATACTTTATTAGCGGCGTTTAAAAGAATTATGAGTCTCTCTGATTTCAAAACTGCTTGGATTCAGATTGCGTTTTATGGTTCCTATTTTTGTTTGGCTCTACCAGCCGCTGTAATTATCAAAAAGTGGACCTACAAAACAGGCATCTTGTTAGGCTTGGGTTTATTCATTTTAGGGGCTCTCTTATTTTTTCCAGCGAGCAGGACGATGAACTACGGGTTTTTTTTGCTCTCTTTATATATTCTAGCTGGGGGATTGTCTGTACTAGAAACTGCTGCAAATCCCTATATTATTGCCTTAGGTCCAGCAAATACAGGGACCCAGCGTTTAAACTTTGCCCAATCTTTTAATCCAATAGGTTCTGTGTTAGGGGTTTTCTTAAGTAAATGGTTCATTTTGTCTCATCTTAATGTGGCCAGTGCTGATGAAAGATCTTCAATGAGTTTGGAACAACTCAAGGAGATTCAGTCAGAGGAACTTGAAGCTGTTATGGAACCCTATGTAGCAGTAGCCTTGCTTATGGTAATAATTTGGATACTGATAGCTATAACCAGGATGCCCAGATGTTCTGATACTAGCTCTGGAGGTTGGAAAGACTTAAACCTCACTCTTAGACGCCTAAGTAAAAATTCTCATTATCGATGGGGTGTCATTGCACAATTTTTTTATGTAGGTGCTCAAATTGGTGTTTGGTCATTTACGATTAGATATGTAATGCAAGAACTTAATCTTAATGAAGCTGATGCGTCTAATTACTATTTGGCGGCTTTAATTCTTTTTATGATTTTTCGATTTATCAGTACTTGGTTAATGGATTTTCTCCATCCTGAAAAGTTGCTTGTTTTACTGGCAATATTAGGGATGGGTTGCACTCTGATAGTCATTTTTGGTGAAGGACAAACAGGTGTCTATGCTCTTGTAGCTATCTCAGGGTGTATGTCTTTGATGTTTCCCACAATTTTTGGTCTGGCCGTTCAGGGATTAGGTGAGGACACTAAAATTGGGGGTGCAGGTTTAATAATGGCTATTCTTGGAGGTGCAGTTTTAACACCAATTCAAGGTCAGGTATCTGATATGACTAGTAGTGTCAATTTTTCTTATGTAATACCCTTATGTTGTTTTCTAGTCATTGCTTACTTTGGTTTTAATATTTGCAGGAAATCTCAACTAAGAGAAAGGAAATTAAACGCCTAAAAATCATGTTTTCTTGAATTTTTCTGAGGAATACTTCGAAATTTTATGCCTACTATTTACTTTTGTAACGGTAAATGGTCAATCCTGAAAATAACTCTATAAAGGCTCAGCTGACAAAAATAAGCAATAACTCCAATAGTTAGAGCTTATATAGTTAAAGAATAAATAAGGTAATTTTATTTTCTACTTAGATTTAATTCGGATCCCTAGGCCCGAAAGAGTAGCAAGCAATCCAAAAATGATGAATCCACAGGCTGCAGTAGTAAGTGCTAATCGGTAATCATTGGTAAGGTCAACTATGTAGCCAGTGCCCTTAAGAAAGACGAACATAATCAAGGAACTAACTATCATGCCACCTGACATTATTGAACCGAATTCTGCCATTGATTTTGATGAAATCTCACTAATCAATGCTGGATACTCAGCTGCAAATGCCAAGCTGGCGAGAGCGTAAAGAAGTGGTACCGAGACAGCTGGGCCAAACCAAAGAGTTAGGATTACAATTATTCCGCCAATAGGTCCAGCTAGGCTAAGCATTGATCGTTGACCAACTCCTTCAGGTAATGCAGATAAACTGGATCTGGATAGCACATAAGCTATGTTATGACCGGATAAGGCCCATGCTGCAGCAATGGGAAGGTGATCAAAATGGTGCTCCATGAACATGGGTAGGAAAAAATAAAGTGTTCCATCAGCAGCTGTATGCAGGGATATAAGCAAAACAATTAGTAGTGATCGAGGACGAAGGAGTTCAGTCAGGTGAATTGGATGTGGTTTTTCGATTTCAGTTTGAAATGCTAAATTTTTTCTGCTCAATAAAATCATGCCCCCCAAGATTAGCAAACTTCCAGCTACTAAAAATGGCAAGCGAAGCACTGCTGAAAAATCGATGTTGTCACTTTGCGCTGACCACTTCAGCAATTCGTTAGCCATTAATGGGGTGAGAATACCAGGAGCAGCTGACGCCACGAGCATTACTGACACCATACGTCTTTTAAGAGTAGGATAAAGAGAGATTAGAAATGCTGGAAAGGCAATTATTGAAATACCAGAGAAGAAGCCTTGAGAAGGCATTGCAATTTGAAATGAAGTCAGATTCCCCAGAATTCCAATGGTCAAAAAGGTAAAACCAACTCCAATGATTGCAAATTCTACTACTCGTCGGACACCGAAATAAGCGACCAAGGGCCCAACCATCAAGAGGGCGGGAATACGTCCAAAGGTTCCCGTCCCGATCAGTGTTCCATATTGTTCTGCATTGAGAGAAAAGAGTTGGCGGAGCCTAGTAGCATAAACAGGTACAGTATTAAAGACCGAAGGGAGAGTCATTAGTCCGATAAGAAACAAGGCTAAGTTTCGACGTTGTGTTGTATGGATTTTTTGTTTAGGAGGCATATTTGTATAATTTGTTCCAATGGACTAAACTTCTCAATTCAATTAGTCTCCGATCATAAATAAATTTTTTAAGGTGGGTGATATTTGGATTTAAGAATCAGTGCCTATGGAAGTATCAGTCCAACCTAATTATAATATTGTAAGTAATACTAATTGTGCAAATGCTAACAATTGAAGGGATAAATGAACCTACGAGTTTTCATTAAAAGTTGTTTTTATATTTTTTGTTGTTTGTCATCGCTAAATGTTCTTGGGACTACCCTAAAAATTTATAATGGCCAAGGTAGCATGTCAGGTGAAGTAACAAGTACTAGTGTGATTTTACAGTCTCGACTTACTCAAAGACCCTTTTTGGTAGATGGTGATCTTCCTGGCATAAAGGGTGTGGGTCGTTTTGAGGTCTCAATTGACAGAGACTTCCAATCTATAGAGAGGAAAACTAAGTGGATCAGCGCTTCTATTGCTAATGATTATATTATTAAGACTAAAATCTTTGGCTTAATTCCAGGGACAAAATATTTTTACCGTTTGCGGTATGGCAGCAATAAAAAAGATACCATCCTAGGACAGTGGTGTGTATTTCAAACCTTGCCTGGTTCTAAAAAGAGTGCATTGATAAGTTTTGTTGTAGTCACTGGGATGAATTATGCTTTTTTTCATGAAGGGGCACCCAGATTTGATAGGCCTAAGTATGAAGGTTCTGATAAAAATTTAGGGTATCCAGCCTTGGGAACTATTTTGAAGATGAAGCCAGATTTTTTTGTGGGTACTGGAGACAATGTCTATTACGATCATCCTGCCTCTACTCGAGCTCGAACTCAATCTGAATTGCGAAAAAAATGGCACGAGCAATTTGTGCAAAGCCGTTTTATTGAACTATTTCGATGGATTCCTACCTATTGGGAAAAAGATGATCATGACTATAGATTCAATGATTCTGATTCTTTTGATCCTGTGCGTGGACAACATGTAACAAAAGAGGATCTTGAAAACCCAAGACTCGCCCATCAGCCTTCTGATGAACTTGGAAGGTTGACTTTTTTGGAACAACTTCCAATCGTTGATCCTCTGAAGAAAAAATCTAAAACCTATCGGTCTCATCGTGTTAGTAAAGAATTACAAATTTGGTTAATGGAAGGACGTGATCATAGAAGTAGAAATGAGATGATTGATGGACCTGGAAAATCCATTTGGGGTCAGGAACAAAAGGCTTGGCTTAAACAAACTCTATTGGCATCCGATGCTTCCTTCAAGATCCTAATCTTACCAACTCCAATGGTAGGTCCCGATGGAGTGAAAAAGAGAGACAACCATGTCAATACTGAAGGTTTTCGGTACGAAGCTGATGAATTTTTCGGGTGGCTTAAAGACAACGGTTTTCTTGATAAACAGTTATATTTGGTTAGTGGCGATAGACATTGGCAATACCATGCCATTCATCCTAGTGGATTTGAGGAATTTTCTTGCGGTGCTATTTGTGATGCCAATGCTTTTAAAGCTATAAAACCTGGAGATTCTAACTCCACTGATCCTAAAGGAGAGGTGAAACACAAATATACCCAGACTGGTCAGTCAGGTGGGTTTCTGAGAATTAGTGTTTGTCCTCCAAAAGATTTAAGACCAGCTGAGATCAAATTTTCTTTCTATGATGAACAAGGAATCATTTTGTACCAGATATCGAAGGTTGCAGGGAATTTCTTTAAAAAGTCTAACTAAAGAGTATATAGATTAGTATCAGTTCTATTGCGATCCTTCAGGATGATAGTAAGGAGGCAATAGGAGGTGGGATTTAACAGGATCATTGGCTGTTCTTTTTAAAAGGGACTGGGATGGAGTGCATTTAGGAAAATTCACAAAATACGAAGGCCCATATTGAAATTTTAACCAATGATGAGTTTGTTCTTTTGGTGATTTCATAGCATGGGAAATATTTTCAGTAAAAATAACAGCTGAACCAGCTGTTAAAGGAAGTTTATAAAGAGGTGGAATATCATCCAAATCTTTATTTATATAAGGATGAGGTAGATTACTTTTATGACTTCCAGGGATTAAACAAAGGCATCCCTCTTCGGATGATGTGTCAGAAAGAGCAATCAAAACAGTAATTAGCAGACTCCGAAACTCTCCACCTGGTCCACACCGATATCCAGTGAAGCGTCTGGTGTCAGCTTGTCCTCCTTGAGAAAGTTGCTCATCATTACTGGCAGGCTTTCGAATTTTTCCTTGTGAAGACACTAATCGATATTGAGTTCCCCAAATTAAAGGCTGGATATAACGAACAAGGCGTTTATTTGCCATTGCATCTTCAACGGCACCGCCAACTTCAATAATATTGAACAGGGTTAATTCTTGAGGATTCAATTGTTCAATTTGAATCTGTGAATGGGCAGAGTGGTTTACTTTGTCGAGGCTATTTTTAGCATTGTTAACTTGTTTACAAGTTAACAGATCTTTCAAAATAAAATAACCAGTTATATCAAAGAAATGTTGTCTCTTTTTTGGAAGTTTTCCATGTTTTGTTCCACTTTGTAGATTGAAAACTTTGTCTTCAGTAATCTGATTGGATTTGTTAGAAGTAGTTTTCATTAGATCAGACTTTTTATAATTCAGATTATTAATATTGTCTAATTGTAGTTCAGCCGACTAACTTTTGAAGGAAGCTATAATTTGGTTACCTGGTCTTCAAATGGAGGAGGACCATTTACCAGTTCAATTCTCTGTGGAGTTGCTCTAGTTTCAAATCCTGGACTTACTTGTGTAGTTTCTCCCCAAGATGCCTGGAAAGCCGGGGCATAGGAGTAGAAAAGAGTGCGTCTAACTTTTCCCCCTCGATTTTCTAGAGCACCGTGGGATAAATCTTCAGAAAACAGAATGGCATCCCCCTTTTGTGTACTAAGAGGCTGGACCAATGGATGTTTTGGATCCGGGATCTGACCTACCAGTGGATTTTGGAAATTACTTTTGTGACTTCCAGGAATAACCGCAAAACAACCGTCCTCAACTCCTACATCAGAAAGGGCATATGAAATCTTGATACTCGCACAACGAAAAGTACCCTGGTCAAAAAGGTATTCACTGTAGGGTAGGAGTTCTGCATAACCATGGTGGAATACAAACCCGCCACCGGTATTACGAGACATAAAGCTCGCTGCATCTATGCGCAATGGAGCGGAAATCATTTCCTGTAGGTAAGGCATTATGACAGGCCAATCAATCAGATTTTCAAAAGGCTCACCATAGTTGAGAATGTTGCAAGAGTAATCCGTGTGCCCCTGTTTTGTTTTTTCACCAACCTTGGCGTATACGTTATCATTGGCATAGTGGCGTGAAATATTTTGAAACTTTAGTTCCTGGTCACTTAAGGATTCTAAGTGGTCGATAGCAGTATTCATCAAACCCAGGGTTTTTTGGGAGAGAATATTTTTTAGGACAAGGTATCCATTTAGATCAAATAAATATCGTTCTTCTTGTGTCAACGGTGCCCTCTTAATTTATAGCCAACAACGAAATTGTATCAAACTCCCAAAGAAAATTATACTTTGCGCATTAATGAGATTAATTAGTTTTCTGAGACAAAATAATCAAAAATTTCATTTAGGCGTTAAGCTGTCTTTTCCCTTGGTGAGCCACTCAAGGTTAACTCTAGCAAAAGTAATTTTTTCATAAGGTCCTTGTTGGCCACGTTCGTAGAGGCATCCAATGGTCATATCGGATAAAATTGTTAGACAGGAATATGCAGAAGGTCCAGCGTAAAGTTGTCTTTCTGCTGGCCAAGTCCATCCATCGTCATAACTGAGACGAATCGTCATTTTTTCCCGTTTGGTACTGGCAGGGTTGGAGAATAAAATCCTATTTTTTTGGTAGTTAATATTGTCAGTGAAATTTAACAAACTCGCCTGACAGCGTGAATCAATTAGTGTCATGTCATTTGTTATTTTCGACCAGCTTAGCCCTTTGTCAGAGCTTCTAGCAACTTTTCTAAAGTTTCCAGCTTCTCCACGCATATTCAGTAATAACCTGCCATCTGATAACTCAACTATCTGACATTCATTGGTTTTCTCTTGGGATTGAGCTTCTCCTCCTAGTTCCCACGATTTTCCATGATCGTCACTGAAAACTATGTGGGAAGTTGAATCTGAAGAATCATCTGTACTTCTATAGTATTTAGGGATTATCAGTCGTCCATTTTTAAGTTGTAATCCTTTCCCGGGGCCAGGAGATCCAGCACGCCATTCTGGTTTTTTTATCATAGCTGTTATATCGATGGGATCAGACCAAGTTTGACCATCGTCATCACTCTTGATAGCCCAGTACATAAAAGTAGACCCAGAAATACCTGACTTAGCATTCTTAGTTCCGATTCCAACTGGGCAATAAACGGTAAAAACCCAGAGGGTTCCAGTTTTTCTATCAACTAATCCACAAGAATCTACTGTACCACCTTCTCCCGCATCTAGTAATACACGCAACGGCCCCCAGGTTTTACCATTGTCGGTACTTCGTTTCATGACAAGATCGATGTTATTAGGGGAGTCTCCGGGTTTATCAACACGGGCATCACAAAATGCCAATAAGGTTCCTTGATTTGAAGTAAGTAAAACGGGAATGCGATATTCAGCAATACCATCTTGGCCAGCTACAAAAACATCGGTTTGTTCGAAAAATGATTTACCAGGAACGAATTTTCTAATTTCACAGGAAAAGGAGGTCAGGGAAATGACAGCTAATAGCAAGACACTTACGGTCTTTTTCATTTTACTTTAAACCTCTTTCAAAGTTGAATTTGCTCACTGGACTGGAACCCATCGTAAACATGCCGGATTGGGAATAGTTAAAACCTGTTTTGTAGGAGTAAGATGGCCAGAATCTTGATTTACTGAAAATGTGACAACCGAATCACTTCTTTCATTTGCAGCAAATAGAAAACTTCCCGTCGGATCAAGATTAAAATTGGTAGGGAAGTTACCTTCACTAGATTGATATTCTACGGTTGTGAGGATTCCACTGATGGGATCAATGGAGAATACAACAATAGAGTCATGTCCACGGTTAGACCCAAAAAGGAATTTTCCGGAAGGGTGGACTACAATTTCAGCAGTATGACTTGTACCTTCAAAATCTAAGGGAACTGTGGCTATCATCTGCATTTTTTCCAGTATGCCGGTCTCTTCAATCCATTTAAAAACAATTACGGTGTTACCAGCTTCGTTAATTACGTAACAAAATTGTCCTGAAGGATGAAAAACCAAGTGGCGTGGGCCACTACCAGGCTTTACCTTTGTAGCAGAAGGATCATGGGGTTCAATCTTAGCGGTGATTGGATTTGCTCTGTAAGTATAGACCTCATCCGTGCCAACATCGGCTGCGATAACAAACCGGTTATTTGGAGAAAAGATTGCTGAATGGGCATGTGGCCTATCTTGGAAACTAGGATCTATACTGGATCCATGATGTTGAATAATACTTGCTGCTTGTCCTACAGTCCCGTCCTTATTGACTGGGAAAGAGACAGTATTTCCACTGCTATAATTGGCAGCAGCCAGCATTTTCCCTTCACTATTAATACTTAAATAACAACTTGTGACACCACCAGCCGAAACTTGATTTAGTAATTTCAGCTTTCCAGTTTTTCGATTAATCTTAAACGCACTCACCTGTCCTTCTTTACCTGGATGTAAGTTGACCGCATACAGATATTTTTGATTAGGATGTACAGTCAAAAACATTGGATTTAAGGCTTTAATTGCAAGCCCACTCTTAGTCATTAGACCGTTTCTAGCGTTAAATCGATAGAGGTAAATCCCTTCCCCAGAAGCGGTACCTTCTGTGTAGCTTCCAAAATAAGCAAAATAATCCATTGTTGAATTCGCCCCTTGTCGCTGTTCTAATTTTTCTGAGGATGGTCCACAACAAATATTAAAAAGGATTATTAATACTGTAAAGCTTGAAAGAATAGAAATCCTGAACACATTAACCTGTCTAATTTCAATTTTAAGTTCCGGTTCTTAACTATTTCCCTCTGGAAGTGAATTTTCAAAAAAACGTTGCCAGTTTCGGTACAGGATATTAGCAATTTCTTCGCTAGAGTAGTTCCTGTCTTCCAGGACTTTTGAAATTTTTTGATAGTCTGCCACAGTATCAATTTCAGCCGGAGCACCAGCACGTCCTCCTTGTCCGTCTGTATCTCCGCCAATGGCAGCATGCAGACTATTACCAGCGAGCTGGCAGATATAATCAATGTGGTCGACATAGTCTTCCAAGGTTATATCCTCTCTAGAGAATGTTTGAGGTTGTGGATTACTCCAATCACGACCGCCTTTGTACAACATCCAGCTATCCATTGAAACTCCAATAACTCCACCTCTTTGAATAACAGAAGTAAGTAGGTCATCAGGGAATTGCCGTTCACCCGGCACTAAAGAACGACAATTTTGATGACTTGCTATTACCGGACCATTGAAGAGTTCCATCGCTTCTCGAGCTGATGCATCTGAAGCGTGAGTAACATCCAAAATTATTCGATTAGTCTCCATCTCTCGAAGAAGAGCTTTAGCCGGAGGAAAGAGTCCTCCGGTGGTTCCGGTACCAGTCCCATGACAATAGGTGCTGATACCATAATGTGAGAGGCTGATAACTCTGAGACCTTCTTTCCACCATTGCTGGACCTGTTCCTTTTGGAGGATAGGGTCGGCACCTTCCATGCCAACAATCAACCCCACAGGTAGATTGGAATGTTCAACAGTTGACGACCAAAGTTGGAGATGATTAGTTAAATCTAAGCGGTTTCTAATAATTTTAACTTGATTCTGAATCTCGAGCATTTGGTAATAAATCATTTGAGCCCGTGCAGCTGCATATGTTACTTCAGGACCCCGATAACCCCAAAGAGGACTACCAATTCGATTATGACGGGCGACTATTTTAACGAGAGCAACCGCAATTTTTCCGTGTCTCATTTCCGGTAAAGACGCCAAGGTATCGGAATCCGGCCAGCCATTGTCAGAAAAATGGTCGGGTTTAGCCTTTCGGACTTCTTCAATAGGAAGAGTTAAGTCACGGTTCGAATCCATTGCACCAAAAGCCATGGGATAATCTCCATCAATGATTAACATATGATTTATCCTATTCTTTTAGACTTAAGTAAAAAAAATGACCATAGGCATCTATTTAAAGATAAATAGGAATGTAGGTCAGTTGACCACTTGAGAAATTTCATCCATCCAAATAACTCGTTCTGCTGTGGAGTCATGATTAGGAGAGCCTTTTACTGAGTCTGACCAATAACCTTCTTTCGATTGCAATTCAATTAGGTTTTGACCAATTCTAATGGCCATTGCCCTATACTTTTCATTTCCAGTCAGACGAAATAATAGAGAAGCTGCCCACCCTACTTTACCTGCACGAATAAGTCGAAACAAGTCATTGCTAGCAATTTCAGCGAACTGCATGTACTGAATGGCTAAATGTAGCCACTGCTTTTCCTGAGTTGACTGATACAATCGACATAGAAATGAGGCCGCAATGCCAGGATTAAAGAATGCTTGGTCATCTCGAGAATCTGCAACCACTACTTGTCGAAATAATTCATTAGAATTAAGGGTAGTTTCCAGTCCTTTTTCCCTGCTAAAGACCGTATAAAGACGATTTGGAAAATCTGGTTGTGCTTCCATGATCCTTTTTAACCAATTACCAGCCTTTCTAGCGGCAATAATTTCTCCTGTATAAAGGCAGGCTAACCCGCACATACTTACAATCATCATATCCTGTTTGGTTTCAGGCTTTCGTTCTTTGGGGTGGGAGTAAAAGCCGCCTGTTTCCTCATCCTGGAAGCCAAGAACAAAAGCTATTCCCCTAGAGGAGAGATCAAATTGTCCGAGACGATGAGCTCCAATTGTCACCCAGGCATTAAAGTAGGCATAAGCATAACCGCTAGCCATTGAACCTCTGGGTCCGAAATCACCATTAGAATAAAATCCTTGGCTACGAATCCACTGACATAGATGATTAGCAGATTCATTGTAACCACAGACCTGAAAGGCAGTTAAAACTTTGTAATATTCCTCAATAATAGGATTTTTTTCTGGAAACTGGCCTTTAATACCTTGATGATTTAGGAGAAAAGAGCATCCTAGATCTCTAGATTTTTTAAATTGAAATTTATTATCGTTTAGCATTGTTAGTGGAACTAGGATTGAAAAAATACTGTGGGAGCGAAATTGGATTACTTAATCAAAACATTCTAAAAGCAATTTAGAATGTTTAAAATACGACTCCCTATTAAAACTATTTATAGAGGTTATATCCTAACATAGTTGATTGGATGACAGTTGTTTGGTTAAGATCATTTATGTTTCTATTCAAAAGAAACGATTGGCATAAATTATTGACAGGTCAATAAATATTCCATTATGTTACGTTAGGAAGGGCGCGTAGCTCAGTTGGTACGAGCGCTACCTTGACACGGTAGAGGTCATCGGTTCGATCCCGGTCGCGCCCACCATTGTGATAGTTTAATAGTCGTTATATCTAATAAGTAGGAAATTTTATAAAAGAGTGATATGGAAAGTACTCTCCTTTTAAACTCATCCTTTGAGCCACTGAAAGTGGTTAGCTGGCAGCGAGCCATAACGATGCTATTTGCTGGAAAAGTAGAAGTTGTTGAAGAATATTCTAGACGAATACATAGTGTTACCTTTTCTGTTAAGTTGCCTTCAGTTATTCGTCTTTTAAAATATGTTAGAGTTAAACCAGATCGAATGGTCAAGTTTTCTAGGGTGAATATTTATGCTCGAGACAACCATAGTTGTCAGTACTGTGGAGTTTCTTCGGGTCATCATCAACTAACTTTTGATCATGTGATTCCAGTGTCTAGGGGAGGAAGTAAAAAGTGGGAAAATATTGTCACAGCTTGCACAGATTGTAATCGGAAAAAGGGTGGAAGAACTCCTCGAGAGGCTGGAATGCGGCTAATCAAGAGGCCAGTTAAGCCTAGGTGGGTACCCAGTCTTAACTTAACGTTAATTTTTAGGAATGCTCCTGATGCCTGGCGTGATTATATATACTGGAATGTAGAACTAGAAACTGGAACATTTTAATAACGCTATTATTTTTTCTAGAGCAGGAACCCTCACCAAGATTAAACTTAAAATCTATGTTTTAAAGAGAACTAATCACTATCTAGCGAGAATTTTTGTTTTGAAAAATCAGGCTAAAACTTGAAGCTTGACTAAATTATTTTTAATAATTCCCAGGCGCTTAGCGTCAGATAAAGAAAAAAACTCTTCTTTATAGGTTTAGCGGGTATTTTTATGTGTAATCAGTTTTTCTGGTGCCTGGGGTTTAGGGAGCTGTTTGTTGGATTAAAGCTTGATCAATCAGGTGCCCTGCCTTGTCTTCAGAGACTCTGGAAACAGTAGCAACTTCACTTACAACAAGATGCCTAGCTCGATCCAACATTTTTTTTTCACGGAATGATAAGATACGGTTACTACTGAGTTGGTATAAGCTTTTTAATACATCAGCTACTTCAAAAATTAGGCCTGTTCTCATTTTTTCAGAATTTTCTTTAAACCGATTTTTCCAATCCGAGGCATTGTTAACTTTTGTTTTTTTTAAGTGCAAGAGCACCTTAGTAACTTCACCTTTCTTGATTAATTTTCGAAGACCAACCTCTAGAACATTGGTTGACGGGATCATAACCATTAAATTATTTGCAGTAATCCTTAAATGATAAAACGATTCTTTTCGACCAGACTCCTTGCGATGGTAGACTTGTTCAATAATTCCAATGCCATGATTTGGATAAATAACGCTTTCGCCAACTATAAAGTTATTTTTTGAATTATTAACCATTACATTAACTTTAGAAAGGTGAGAAAAGACTAACCTATAAGTATAAAAATGGGATCATTTTAAGTCAACTGTAAATATTGATTCCATAATCGCAGGCCTAATTAATAGTATAAGTGGCAGTGAGAGCAGATCGTAAAAGAAATGTTGTTCTAATTAGAATTGACTATTATTTATCTGCTATAGTATCTAGGGATCAATAGAATCAATGAGAACCTAGGAAACAGGACGGTGCTTTGATGATAGATAGCAAAGAAGTTCTTAACTTTATAAATGGTAAATGGAGTAGTTCAAGTGCCACTGAATATCTGAGCATTACTAATCCAGCAACATGTGAGGTGCTAGCTCACAATTCATTAGGTAAAACGGCTGATGCTTTCAGTGCGGTGCAAGCAGCTGCAAAGGCCTTTCCTTCGTGGCGTGAAACTCCACCTGAGGAGCGTATTCAATATCTGTTTAAACTTAAGCAACTTTTGGAAGAAGATTTTGGTGAGATTGCTCGTATAACAACTTTAGAGCATGGTAAAACTTTATCAGAGTCTCGAGGCGAGCTGCGCAGGGGTATTGAAAATGTTGAGGTTGCTTGTGGAATTCCTACACTAATGCAAGGGTACAATCTTGAAGATGTAGCACATGGGATTGATGAGAGTATGATCCGTCAACCTTTAGGTGTAGTTGCAGCAGTTACGCCATTTAATTTTCCCTCGATGATCCCATTGTGGTTTTTACCTTATGCTATAGCCTGTGGCAATACTTTTGTCCTAAAGCCCTCTGAAAGAGTGCCTCTGACAATGAAACGGATCTTTGGTCTCATTCAACAGCTCAATCTGCCTGCAGGTGTAGTTAATCTTGTTAATGGTGGTAGTGAAGTTGTTGATTGCCTCCTTGATCACCCTGATGTCAAGGCCATTAGCTTTGTCGGGTCCACCTCTGTTGCAAAAAAAGTCTATGAGCGTTCAGCGAGAAATGGAAAGCGAGTGCAGTGTCAAGGTGGTGCTAAAAACCATGTTGTAATCCTGCCCGATGCCGATATGTTGACTACAACCCAAATCATTAGTGATAGTGCTTTTGGTTGTGCTGGACAAAGATGTTTAGCTGTTTCAATGGCAGTAACTGTAGGGGATGCAAGAGAAACTTTTACTCAAGCTATCTCTGAAATGGCTGGTTCGATTAAGGTGGGCTATGGTCTTGATGAAGATGTTCAAATGGGCCCGGTTGTAAGTAGGGATAGCAAAAACCGAATTGAAAAACTCATTGAACAAGGAGCTTCAGAAGGAGCCAAGATACTTATAGATGGACGTGGAAAAGAAATTTTAAATTATGAAAATGGACATTTTGTGACGCCAACAATTTTGGATGAAGTTTCTCCAAAAAATTCAATTTCCCAAACGGAAATCTTTGGCCCAGTACTCAGTCTCACGCACACTAACACTATTGAACAGGCCATTGAAATCGTTAGTAACAGCCCTTATGGAAATGCAGCTTCTATTTTTACCAGTAACGGAGCTGCTGCGCGTAAATTTCGCTATGAAATTCCAGCTGGGAACGTAGGGATAAATATTGGAGTAGCCGCTCCAATGGCTTATTTCCCTTTTTGTGGTTGGAAAGATAGTTTCCTAGGGGTGCTGCATGGGCAAGGGCGTGATGCGATAGATTTCTACACTGAGAAAAAAGTAGTAATTGAACGTTGGCCTTTACAATGGTCGCGAAAATTCTGATGCTCTCCTTTAAAAAAGACCTAATTGAGTGGAGAAACAAATATTAAATTACTTTTCCAGTTCGGGGGATTTAGGCTTGCTAGATGACTTACTATGATTTTAAAGAGAGTTTTAGATTTTGCTTGCCTAGAATACAGCTAAAGTACATATTTTGCAGAATCTAATTGGATGGAAGGCTTACTCCTTCTCAGAACTGATATTGAGCTTGTTTTACTTCAATTCGAAAATCACTCCCTGCAATCTTAATTACTTTACACATTTCATAAAGACGAGAACGAAGACGATAGCCTATACGGTCAACAAGGTTCTCTTCATTGTTAATCCTATGACCATCACTAAGCATTCCATGTTCTGTTTCTTGATCTCCAAAGTTAGAAGTAAGTAAAGTTGTACGTTTTTGGTTATAACGATGATTTATTATGTAGGCAAAAGTGTCCTTTACCCAATCAGTTGGCCGTTCAGAACCTAGATCATCTAGAACTAACACTTCTGATTGTAATACTGGTTCAAGAATTTGCCATTCATTAGTTTTGACAACAGCGTTATAAGAGTTTTGAATCTCTTTTAAAAGCTCGCGAAAATCGTAGAAAAGACAACTTATTCCATGGTCATCTACTAGAGCTCGAAGAATTGACACTGCTAAATGGGTTTTCCCCACTCCACAAGGGCCAAGAATAAGAAGACCACATTCCACCATAGGGTAATTTTCAACAAATTGTCTGGCCATTGTTTTGGCAAGATTTAGCTTAGGTGTCATGGCCTCGAAATTCTCAAATGAACAGTCCTTATAACGGGGAGGTATATTGGCTTTTCCTACAAGTCGCAGAATTTTTTTATCTTCAAAACACTTGCAACGCTTCACTACCTGGCGGTCTTCAAGGTGAAGGGTTTGCCATCCATTACCACCACACTCAGGGCATATAGAAGTTGGTTCCATTTGGCTACTGCCTTTCTAGCCGGAAAATATTCTTGTTGCAGGTGTTCGGACTGAACCTTTCTTAATTTGAAATCGAATCTACAAGATTGTACGTTAAGTTATCCTTTTTGAATAGTCCTGCTTTTGGTAAGAAAATCATAGGAAAGGAAATTCTCCTAAAAGTCTTTTTACTAAACAAGCTACCTCTGTTTAGTCAGCCTTAACTGATTGATTCCTATAGATTATTTTTTCTTTTCATCGACATCTACATATTCTGCATCAATAATTTCTTCCTCGGCAGGTTTCTCACTGGAGGATTCACCATCAGGTGAATTTTTTGGAGCATCCGTTTGGGGTGGAGTTTGTTTGTACAAAACATCAGCTAGCTTATGAGTTTCTGAAGTTAATTTTTCAGTTGCACTATTTATTTGTTCTGTATCCCCATCATTTATTGCTTTCCGACAATTGTCCAGGGTCTCTTCAAGGTTTTTGGCATCTGATTCAGAAATTTTATCTCGATTTTCCTTGAGTAATTTTTCAGTGTTATAGACTAAATTATCAGCATTATTTTTAGCTTCAACTGCTTCCTTGTGTTTCTTATCGTCTTCTGAATTAGCTTCAGCCTCATTAGCCATTTTTTCAATTTCATCTTTGGATAAGCCACTCGAAGAAGTAATTGTGATCTTTTGTTCTTGATTTGTCCCAAGGTCCTTAGCTGAGACATTCACTATCCCATTAGC
Organism: uncultured Acidobacteriota bacterium; assembly: GCA_964462735.1. GTDB lineage: Bacteria > Acidobacteriota > Terriglobia > Versatilivoradales > Versatilivoraceae > JAKUNG01. The sequence goes on from CAYWYX010000011.1 coordinate 17,422, forward strand.
ATCAATATCAAAAGTTACTTCAATTTGAGGAACACCACGAGGAGCAGAAGGAATTCCAACTAGGTGAAACTTGCCTAGAGTTCGATTATCCTTAGCCATGCTACGCTCACCTTGAAGTACATGTACTTCCACGGAGGTTTGACTATCAGCTGCAGTTGAGAAAATTTCACTTTTTCGAGTAGGAATAGTGGTATTCCGGTCAATTAATTTAGTGAAAACAGATCCTAAAGTTTCAATGCCAAGCGACAAAGGAGTTACATCTAGAAGTAGCAGGTCTTTTACATCTCCGGCTAGTACACCTGCTTGGACAGCCGCGCCTATAGCTACAACTTCATCAGGATTCACCCCTTTATGAGGCTCTTTTTTGAAAAGGTCTTTAACAATTTTTTGAACCAATGGAATTCGGGTTGAACCTCCGACCAAGACTACTTCATGAATATCCTCAGGTTTAACACCAGCATCTTTTAGTGCCTGTTCACACGGCTCTACACTTCGCCTCAGCATGTCTTCAACTAAACTTTCAAACTTTGCTCGAGTCAATTGCATATTTAGATGCTTTGGTCCTGAAGTATCAGCAGTCACAAAGGGTAAATTAATTTCTGTTTCTAGGGTGGTTGATAGTTCCATCTTAGCTTTTTCTGCAGCTTCTTTAAGTCGTTGAAGTGCCATTTTATCTTTAGAAAGATCAATTCCCTGGTCTTTGATGAATTCGTCAACGATCCAGTCTATTATTCTTTGGTCTATGTTATCCCCACCTAAGTGAGTATCTCCATTAGTTGATTTTACTTCAACGACACCTTCACCAACTTCTAAGATAGAGACATCAAAGGTTCCTCCTCCAAAATCATAGACAGCGATAGTTTCATCCTTCTTTTTGTCTAGGCCATAGGCCAAAGCTGCTGCCGTTGGCTCATTTACAATTCTTAAAACTTCTAGACCTGCAATCTTGCCAGCATCTTTTGTTGCTTGTCGTTGTGAATCATTAAAATAGGCGGGCACAGTTAGAACGGCCTTTGTTACTGGTTGACCTAAATATTCCTCAGCAGCTGTCTTCATTTTTTGCAGGATCATCGAGGAAATTTCTGGAGGACTACTTTCCTTTCCCATAATTGAAATTCGAGCATCATTATTAGAATCTTGGGTCACTTTATAGGGTACAGTCTTCATTTCTTCATTTACTTCTTCATATTTTCGACCCATGAACCGCTTAATGGAATAAATCGTATTTTCAGGATTAGTTACAGCTTGTCTTTTTGCAACTTGTCCAACTAACCTTTCACCGCTTTTATTAAAGGCGACTGTTGAAGGAGTGGTACGAGTACCTTCAGGGTTAGTAATGACTACTGGTTCTCCACCCTCCATTACAGCAACGACAGAATTGGTTGTTCCTAAGTCAATTCCTATAATCTTACTCATACTTACAAACCCTCCTGTTGGATATTCTTTGAAATCAATAATCTTAAATAGTTAATAGAAAGAATTGAAATGCGGCGACAATATAATATCTGAATGGCTCCTTGTCAAATAATCACCGGTTAATAGCCAAAAAGATTGGCTGAATATCCCATTTAAATAAAACTTATTGTCAATTAAAGTTAAAAATTCACACGTTTTGAGTAGATCTTTGCAAAGAAAAAAATAGATTTAACTAATTTATTATCAATATTTTGTATCAAGAGGGATGTTAGTGATACGTATTCCTTTTAACGAATTTTAATAAGATTTATTTTATCGATTCTAGTGAATTTAATTAATTTTTCTGTGATTGTTCCCTACATATAGTTTGTTTTAACTATTTCTAGTTTTATTTTCAAAGAAATATTGGTTTTGAATAATTTTTATCTAACTTTAATTGTCTGAAATGGAGAAATCTGCAAAATAAGTTTTAAACGGCAGGAGGGGCCAAGTGTTTTGATCGTGACACTGAATCAAATACTTCCAAAATGACCTGAGTAGTTCCTGATGTAAGTTCAAAATGTTCCAATTGAGATATTGGTACAAATTCAACTTGAATCACATCACTAGAAGCTTGAGGTATTCCTTTAACGACTTGGCAAATGTAGTCCACGATGACATAGTGGTACTCAAATTTGCCTTCTTTATCTTTGATAATATGTTCAACAACTTTTCCTATTTCTATGGGTTTCACCAATAGTTGAGTTTCCTCTTTTATTTCTCTAATAACACCGGTTTTGAGGGGTTCTCCTAATCGCAAACGGCCACCAGGAAGGGACCATTTACCTTTAGAGGGAGATTTGCCTCTGCGCACAAGCAAGATTTTCTTACCCTGAAAAATAAGGGCTCCAACAGCACAAACTGGAGAAGTGGGGTACTGTCTATTCATTGATAGATAATTTCTATTTAAAAGCTAACTAGGTGCTTTTTTTAATGCTATTTTTAGTCATTTCGGATTTTAAAATGAACCATTCTAGCTATGTGTCTTCATCAGAAGAAAAACCAAAAGGCCATACTGACTAAACAGAAGTAAAACGAGAAAATTACTATTCCATATCCTAATATTTCACGAAATTCTAAACCAGTTGCTGTAATCAATGGAAGAGCCCAAAAAGGATGCAGAAGATTTGTTGCCATGTCTCCCCAAGCATAGGCCAAAATCACTTTATGGATGGGAACTTCTAGGGTTTGAGCTGCAGATACCAAGTAGGGAGCTTCAATTACCCATTTTGAACCCCCTGAAGGAACAAAATAATTGATAAACCCTGAATACCAATATACTAGTATAGGTAATGTTCTAGTGGAGGCAATAGAAACAAATCCATTTCCAAGGACATCTGAAAGTCCTGTGCCCTTAATAATTCCAAACATTCCAGCATAAAGAGGGAATTGAAGAACAATTCCATGAACAAACGTGATAGCCTCCTTCGCTCCCTGTGCTACTGATTGTGGATTTTTATGCAGGATAATTCCCAAGAACAAGAGGAGAAAGTTAATACTGTTGATGGTTACCATTAGGCTTCCATCAGTCCAGGTTATTATTAACCATATCAACCCCATAATTCCTATTAGTCCATTTAAGCAGTAACTTTTGTCAAAAAAGCTTGCCGGTGAGCCTTGGTAACTTTTTTCATCATTAGCAGTGGCAGGGATTTGCGTAGTTTTCAACTGAGTTCTTTGAGAAAGCATTTGAGATGGGGTTAGAGGAGTCCACTGCGCTAAGTACCAAACAAATATTGTCAAGCTTCCTAGAACCACTAGGGTGAGAATCAGGTTAAAAGGATGGAAGATAGTTTCACCGACATTTATAATTCCAATCTCGCTTTCAAGGAAATGACCAGGGGTGGCAATCAAAAGAGGTGCTGAAGCTGAGAGACCAGCATGCCAAGTACAACCGAGGCCCAAATAAGCTACTGTTACAATCAGACGAAGATCAAGTTGAGTGAATTTATTAGCAAATAAACGGGCTAAGACAGCTCCTCCAACAATACCTAGTCCCCAGTTTAACCAGCTAAGACCCATTGAAATTACTGCTAGTCCAGCAATAGCACTACTAGGTGTTTTAAATAAATCGGTCAAAAAGTTAAGGAATCGGCGAATTATTGGAGCGGAAGCTAATAGATAGCCACTAACTAACATTAGGCACATTTGCATGCCAAACTCAAGCAAGAGCCAGAATCCATCACCCCAGTGTCTAATACATTCAATAAGGGAAGATTTTCCTAAGAAAATTCCTCCTAAAAAAATCACTAAGGTCAAAATAAGTGCAGTAGAAAGAGCACTAGGCATCCAGCGCTCACTCCACTGGGTTAACCATAAAGAAACTTGAGTCAATTTTCTCATATAAACACCCGTCAAATGGCTACGGTTTTAGCCTTAATAGACAGTATTTTTTGGTTTGTTAATCCCAACAACAAAAGTTTTTTAGAAAGATTAGAAAAATAAGGGTTAGTTTTCAATTTTTTTGATCATTTTTGAATTTAAATTTATGCTCTTAGTTAATATTTATTACTTAAAGTTCTGAGAAAAATTTGGATTTCCTTTAACAAAGAATGACCTTCGATTAAAAACAAGAGTGTAATGTAGGTAAACATACCTAGTAACCCTAAAACTCCAATCGACAACCAAGATGGTTCGAACCATGTTTTTAATATCCAAACTAAGAATCCCACTGACCCACTAACTAAGAAAGGAATGTAGAGGGTTTGATAGAAAGAAATTTTAGCCCACTTGTTGACTTCAAAGAGAAGCCATATAGAAATGGGTATTACACTAATTGCGTAAGCAATAGCTACGCCATGAAAACCAAACCAGAAGCAGAAAACGCCGGCAAAGATCCAATCAAGGAAAGTCCACCAAACTAAAATTCGAAGGGAAGTTCGAATATGGCCAAGTCCATTCAGGACGCTAATATGAACCGTAGTTATATTAGAACCCAACATTCGGATAGAGTAAAAATAAAAGACAGGGATGGCAGGTGTCCATTTAGAAGTGAAAATCACAGCTACAAATTCTGGAATTAAAGCAGCAAAGATGAAAATAATTGGAAATGTAATTATATTAATATACTTAAGAGTAGCTTGAACCATTTCTTGTACAGCTGTTGGACTCTTTTGAATTCGTGAAATAGATGGAAAGGTTACTCTGGAAACTACTTGGGTAAAAACTTGACTAGAGTAAAAAGTCATATTCTTGGCCCAGTTGAGATAACCTACAGCCTGAGGTCCAAAAAGTGGTCCGGCTAAGATCACTCCAATATGGTCGCGGAATAACGAGGTTATAGTAGAAGCTTGGAAAAGTAATCCTGAACGCAAAGTTTTTTCCATTCCAGAAAAATTAAGGCGAAATCGAACAGTCCAAGGAGCATTATGAAAGGCTACAGCTGTTCTTACGATTGTGCTAATTATGATTGCAACAACAAAACTCCAGACACCCCAACCGTAAAAAGCTAGTAGGACGGCGATGGTACAATAGGAGAATCCTCTTAAAATATCTATTTTTGCAAATACAGAATAACGCAGTTCTCTTTCCAGTTGGACATGCGACATAGCTCCTATGCCACTTATCCATGGACAAAGAAGCAAAACTAGCATGATCCAACGCACACTTGAGTCAAGCTTGAGCCAGTCAAAAAAGTTAGGGCCCAGTAAAAATAAGGCAAAGACTAATAAAGAAATTACTAATAGTTGCAGGGAAAAGAGTATCTGGAATTCAAATTGGCTTGGTTTTTTTATTCGCTGGGTTAGTGATGCAGTGAGTCCTACTTCTAGGACTCCAGCAAGTATTACTGTAACAAAACTGGCCATTGCATAAATACCAAAGTCTTGTGGTTGCAGGAAACGCGACAAACATACTTCAGCTAGGAACCCAATTGGGTACAATACAAGGGTTCTGAGGATCATTAACGATGCACCCTGCATAGTTTTAGCTGAGACTGAGTTTATGCTCTTCATAATTTCGATATTAATTGGATTAGTAAATTCAAAAGTTTTGTAAATAATATTATGTTTGATAATTTACAACTTGCAAATCTTGTTTCCTTAAGTAGCTGAAAAATATTTAGATGAAAGATAAACTAGGGAGATGTATTTGCAAAGGAACTATAGGTCACAGTTGCTCATAATTTCTGAGGTACTGTATAATCTAAGGGCATTAGAATTCAACAAATTAAAAGGGAACTGTGGTCTTTGAGTAGGAGAATGCGAGATGGGCGGTTTTTAATGAAGACATCTCACAAGGTGGTTTACTTTTGTGATGCTATCTTCTTGGGAGGGGCTGAGGAATATCTGAAGCTATTGGTACCAGAGATTCCTCCAGATCGTTTTCAAACCTCTGTTGTACTTTCTCCGGCAACGAACATCGCTCCTTTAGCGCGGTTTTTTGAATATCGTGGGATTACTGTTGATTATTTCGATAGTTTTAGCAGTTCTCCTTTGAAAACTTTTCTTGAAGCTTTCCGTTATTTTCGCCGGGAAAAACCCACCATAGTTCATTTCAATTTAAATAACACCTTCAGCTGTTTTTTCCCTATCCTAGCTGCTTACCTCTGTAGAGTGCCTTGGAAGCTTGCAACTGACCACTTGGGTTTTGAATTAGCAATAGGAAAGCGGGCTGGAATACGAACAAAGAAACTTGTTAAAAGAGTTATGACATTTTGTTTGGACTACACTTTACCTGTTTCTAAGGCCAACAAGCAGCTATTAGTTGAAGATTATAAGGTTAATCCCCACCGACTTAAATTGATTCGAAACGGAATTAACCTAAAAAACTATACTTTTTCTTCGCAAGGACGTTGTCGAATTCGTGAGCAATTCAAAATAGATCAAGAACAAATTTTAGTGGGTACAGTTGCTCGTTTCAGTTTTCAGAAAGGTCATCAATTTTCCGTGGAGGCTATTCCGAGAATACTGGAATCATGTCCTCAGGCAAGATTTATTTATGTTGGAGAGGGACCTACTCAAGCTAAAGTGGAAGCTCGGATACGTCAGTTAGGTTTAGAATCATTCGTTACTTTTACTGGTGCCCGAGAGGATATTGCGGACATTTTGTCTGCCTTGGACATATTCCTTTTAACCTCTCTTTATGAAGGCCTTCCTCTTTCTATACTGGAGGCAATGGCGATTGGTCTGCCTGTTATAGCTACTGAAGTGAGTGGAACACCAGAAGCAGTAAAAGATCAATATAACGGTTTACTGATTCAGCCTGAGAATTCAGAAGCTGTAGCAGCAGCAGTAACAAAGTTAATAAAAAGTTCTGCAGCTCGAAGTCGCATGGGACGCAATGGTCTTTCTCTTGTTAATCGTCAGTTTGATAAAAACTATATGATTAAACAGGTAGAGAATTTTTATGAAAACCTTGTGAGTATTGATCAGAAACCCAATTTTAATGCTAAAGAAGACCGCTCCCGTCCTATATGTGCTTCACTAATTGTTCTAACTTGGAACAAAAAGGAAATACTGAAAGAATCGTTAGATGCTTTAATTGAAGCGGTTAATCGTGATGGTGGCAATCATGAAATTATGTTGGTTGACAATGGTAGCACTGATGGAACTCAAGATTTTGTGCGGATACATTACCCGCAGATTCGAATGATTGAATTAGAAAAGAATTATCGTTTTTGTCGAGCTAACAACATTGGGGTCAAATTGGCCCGAAATGAGATTGTAGTTTTATTAAACAACGATGTCATTGTTCGACCAGACTTCATTGCACCCTTACTTAGAGGTTTTGAGGAGTCAGATGTTTTTGCAGTGACTTCCCAAATTTTCAACTATGGCCCATCTAAGGTACGTCAAGAAACTGGAAAAACTTTTGGAATGATGATGTTTGGCAGCATGCATGTCGGACACACTGAGCCTAGTAACATCGATGAAAAACGGGAATATGTCCCAGCTTTTTATGGTCATGGTGGTTCTAGTGCTTTTAGTCGAGAAAAGTTCCTCAAATTGGGTGGATTTAGCGAAATCTATTACCCAGCTTATGTTGAAGATGCTGATTTATCGTACCGAGCTTGGAAGGCAGGGTTTAGAGTTCTTTTTTGTCCAGCTAGCCAGGTAGTACATAAGCATCGTAGTACTAATGCTTCAGAATTAGGTAATGCAAGGATTGATTATTTGATTACTCGAAACCTATTTCTTTTTTTCTGGAGGAATATTAGTTCAGTTAGATTGTTTTTTAGCCATGTTTTTAAGTTGCCCCTTCGTTTTATGTTGGACCTTAGCCAGGGTCGTTTTGGTGTCATAAAAGGGTTTGTTGGAGCATTAAGTAAGCTTCCTTGGGTAATATCAGCACGGATTCTACATTCAATGCCAAGACAATTATCTGATGAGGAAGCGATCTCAGCTAGTAACCATTGGTTTTTTTATCGTCATAAATACTTAGCCAATAAAAAGTCAAATTTTAAATCTCGAAAAATCCTGATGGTTTCAAAACGACTTCCTAGACTTGGTGTTGATGGTTCTTGGATTCTTGTTAATCTTATAAAAGCACTTTCGAAAGACCATGACATTACTTTATTGGTTTTCATAGAAACTAATGAGGATCAAGAACATGTTGATCTTCTCAAAAATTTCTGCAAAAAAATTAAAACAATTACACTTTATCCCTATGACAAAGAACTCAAGAGTGCATTCCTAATTTCTAAGTTGCTAGCAGTAATTCATGCTTGCCTGATGATGAGGAAAGAAGTATTAAATGAACTCAGAAATGGGAATTACGATCTTGTCCACTGTGAATATCTCCACACATTAAACTTTATACCCGACCTTTCTAAATATCCTAGCCTAGTAACACATCATGAGGTGTTGAGTTTGGTTTATGAAAGGCTTTTCCATAAGGTTCATTCATTAACTGGAAAAATTTCCTGTCTGATTAAATGGAGGCTCATCCGAGTTTATGAAAAACAACTCTGTCAAAAAGTCCAATCAGTTGTGACTCTGTCTTCAGTTGATCAAAACTACCTAAGCCAAGAATTAGACATTAGAAATCCTGTTTTAGCTCAAAGTGGAATTGATCTTAGTTTTTACCAACAAGATGGTCAAGTCGATCAAAGTCCCAAGAGTTTGATTTTTGTAGGGTTTTTTAAACACCCACCCAATGTTCAGGGAGTAGAATTCTTCTTGGATGAAATTTGGCCATCTATTTTGAGTGTGGTTCCTGATACAACCTTCACTATAATTGGTCGCAATCCTCCGTCACGTTTGTTGACTCATAGCAAGAAAGGGCAAGTAACTTTTCTGGAAAATGTTGAAGACTTAAGACCATATCTTGCTAAACACGCTGTTTTTGTAGCTCCTATTATTACAGGGGCAGGTCTCCGCGGTAAAATTTTAGAGGCGATGGCTATGGGTACTGCTGTGGTTTCAACGCGACTCTGTATTGAAGGATATCCCTTTCAACATAATAGGGAACTAATGATTGCTGATGATGCAAAAGAGTTTGGTCAATATGTTATTGAACTTTTCAAAGATGATGATAAACGTCGAATGCTAGGACAGAATGCTCGACTCAAAGTAGAACAAGAATTTAGTTCATCTCAGTTTGCTGCATCCTATGAAACTTTCTACAAGAACCTTTCTTTTCCTGCATGAGTATATTATCGATCCTAATTGTAAATTATCGGTCTGAGCGTCAGTTAGCTATTTGTCTAGACAGTTTGGCAGATTGTTGTATTGATTTGGATTATGAAATTCAAATCATTAATAATGATCAAGATAAGAAGTTATCTAGAGTTTTGGGAGTCGAAAATTCCCGGGTTAAGGTTATTCAAAATCAATCAAATAGAGGATTTTCTGCTGCCGTTAACCAAGGTTATTATCAGTGTCGAGCTCCTTATGTTTTATTGTTAAATCCTGATGTTAGAGTTAAAAGAGGTTCGGTAGAGACACTAGTGACTACTTTAGAGAATCACCGGAATGCTAGCGTAGTAATGCCACAATTGAGGAATCCTGATGGAACCTTACAATACTCATGCCGCCGATTTTATACAATCTCGACATTAATGATGCGAAGGGCACCCTTAAATTGGTTATTTTTTCAACATCCCAATCTAAGGCGACATTTAATGTTAGATTGGAATCATGAGACTTTGTCAGCAGTTGATTGGGGGTTGGGAGCTGCAATGTTAATTCGGAGGGATGCTGTTGGGGTAGAAGATTTACTTGATGAACGTTTCTTTCTATACTTTGAAGATGTAGACTTATGTATACGTATGTGGAAAAAAGGTTGGAAAGTATTATATAACCCGAAAGCTTGTATGATCCATGATCATCGTCGAGAAAGTGCAGTCCATTGGTGCCATCCAGCTAAGCGACATCATTTTCTAAGTCTAATTAAGTTTCTTTGGAAACATCAATTTCAGCTAGGTGTCTAACATCTTAATTAATTGATTTTAAACATCTTAATAAAATGAAAACTATTTTCTTTTGTTAGGTCTTCTTAAAGATAATTAATTTAAGCTGTTTTGGAAAGATTCTAAAAACAAACGAAAAAAATGCAGATTCGAAATATAACAGTAGCTCCTGCCACATTCTTGTCTCCTATGGCTGGCTTAACGGATAGTACCTTTCGGCGTCTTATAAAACGACTTGGGGGGTGTGGATTGGTTATGACTGAATTTACAAGTGCCGAAGGGTTGACTCGCCATTCTGTTAAGAGTAAAAGGATGTTATTTTATCATGAGGAAGAACGTCCGATCACCGCTCAATTATTTGGATCAGAACCAGACCGTTTGGCAGAAGCAGCAAGAATGGTTGAAGATTTGGGATTTGATGCTATTGATTTGAATCTGGGTTGTCCTGCCAAAAAAGTTGTAAAATCTTGTGGTGGATCAGCATTATTGCGAGACCAGAAATTATTAGGAATAATTATTAGAAAAATTAGAGTTTCCACCAGGCTCCCTTTCACGATCAAAATCCGTTCTGGTTGGAGTGAGTCAGAAATTGTTGCCGTGGAAGTTGGTAAGATGGCAGAAGATCTTGGAGTGGAAGCGATAACGCTACATCCCCGTACGAGAGTTCAGGGGTTTTCTGGAAAAGCTGATTGGTCAATAATTGGACGCTTGAAGGCTCATCTTAAAATCCCAGTTATTGGGAATGGAGATATTGTTAGCCCTAGAGATGCCTTACAAATGAGAAAACTAACTGGATGTGATGGTATTATGATTGGACGTGGAGCTCTTACTAATCCTTGGATTTTCTGCCAAATTAATGAAATCGAAAAGGGTTTGCCGCTAACCCAACCAAGTCTTGTTGCCAAGTATGGTTTAATCAGAGACTATTTTGCTCTTCTTTTCGAGGAGTCAACCCCTGGAGCAATTGGTAAGATGAAACAATTTGCCTCATGGTTTACCCATGCTGTTCCAGGGGGTGCTGTATTGAGAAAGGGAATCTATGCCTCTAGGAATGAAGCAGAGGTTATGGACTTAATTGAAGAATTTTTCCGGAAGATACTTGTGTCTAAATCTCAGGTACTGGGTTATTGACTATTCTTAGTTTGAATATTCTCCACCACCTAATTTTATTCCTACCTCTAATTTCTTAAGACTAGAACTGGTTATGAGTGACAGAAAATACTGTTTTATGGAAAATAATTTTCTTTGATACGGGGGCACAGTGTCCAATTCGCCTAAAAAAAACATCTGTGAATTAGAAGATCAACTAAGTGCTGGAACCTACTATAAGCGCAATGTTTTGTTGGTGCGAGGTCAAGGTGCCCATCTATGGGATGAATCTGGAATGAAATTTATTGATTGTGTGGGTGGTCAGGGTTCTGCCAATTTAGGTCATCGTAATCCTTATGTTAATCAGGCAATCCAAGATCAGGCAGACAAACTAATCGTATGCAATGAACTTTTTTACCATGAAGAGCGAGCAAACTTATTGAAAAGACTTTCTCAACTCACACCGATTAGCATCGAACGGTTTTTTTTGTGTAACTCAGGTTCAGAAGCTATTGAAGGGGCCATTAAATTTGCACGATTGGCGACAGGTCGACAACAAATTATTGCGACAATGAGAGGATTTCATGGAAAAAGTTTAGGTGCCCTGAGCGCTACTTGGGGCAAGACCTTTCGCCAGCCTTTTGAACCTCTAGTTCCAGGATTTACACATATTCCTTTTAATGATTCGACTAAGTTGAGTGAAATTATTACCAATCAGACAGCAGCGTTTTTGGTTGAGATAATTCAGGGTGAAGGTGGCGTTCGATTGGCTTCTACGGAATTTTTGAAAGTCGCAAAACAGCGTTGTGAAGAGACCGGAGCTTTATTGATTGTTGATGAAGTTCAAACAGGTTTCGGTCGCACTGGAAAAATGTTTGCCTTGGAACACTTTGATTTGTCTCCTGATATCCTGTGTTTAGCCAAATCCATGGGTGGTGGTCTGCCAATAGGGGCTATTGGAATTAATCAAGCAGTTGCTTCACAAATATTTAAGTTAGCTCATACCTCAACTTTTGGAGGAAATCCTTTAACCTGTGCAGCGGCTAATGCTGCTATTCGCTATTTGGAGGAATTTCAGCTTTGTGAACGTGCCAAAGAATTAGGTAGCAATTTTATGCGGAGGCTAAAGTCCTTTCAGTTGCCTAGAGTTAGAGAGGTGCGAGGTCTAGGTTTAATGGTTGGTGTTGAGTTGAAAGAAAAAAGCGGTCCCTATATTCAAAAGCTGTTACAAAAAGGAGTACTAGCTTTAGCTGCTGGACCAACACTGATTCGTTATTTACCTCCGTTAGTAATAGAACAAGAGGATCTTGACAAGGTAGCAGACATAACAGCAGAAGTGTTGCAGTAACTACTAAACCTTATGACTAAGATAATTGGTCGTTAGGTATTCTTTGTCAAGCATTGGATAATTAATGATTTTTAGTCAGGTTTATGAGGTTCTTTGTGAAGAGACAATAGGAAGAAATGAAAGTCTGATCAAGAGAATTGAAGAACAAGTGATGAGAGGTGCATCATGGTTGATTCCGAATTGGATTTATTACAGCAAATGGTCCAGATTGCCAGTCCATCACACCATGAAAAGAAACTATCTTTGTTTCTAGTTGAAAAGATGCAATCTTTAGGATTCCATGCCTATCAGGATTCTGTCGACAATGCTATAGGTACTATTGGAAATGGTTCCAAAACCATTATTCTTCTTGGACATATTGATACCTTTCCTGGTCACATTCCTGTTCAAATTAGAAATGGTTGTCTCTATGGAAGGGGTTCAGTTGATGCAAAAGGATCAATGGCTTGTTTTATTTCAGCAGCAAACCGTCTTAAAGAGGAAGTGAAGGATGGCAAGAAAAAGATAATTATTATAGGGGCCGTTGAGGAGGAAGCAGCTACTTCCCGCGGTGCTAGGCAAGTTTTACAAGATTTTAATTCTCCCGACTATTGTGTTATCGGTGAACCAAGTGGTTGGAATGGTTTGACACTTGGTTATAAGGGGCGACTCCTACTAGATTATTCCTTGGAACTGCCCCTTAAACATACTGCTGCTCAAGGCCAAACTGCTTGTGAAGTTGCTTTGGATTATTGCGTTAAAGTCCAAAAATGGTGTGAACAGTTCAATTCTGGAAAAACTATTTTTGACGGTCTCCTTCTTTCGGTTCGTTCGTTCAACTCAAAGAGTAATGGATTAACTGAGAGGATAGATTTAAGACTAGGATTCAGGCTACCTATTAACTTTGATTTAAGAAAACTAGAAAATTTCCTCCAAACTACAGCTCAGCCTGCAGTAGTATCTTTTTCGGGAAGAGAAGCAGCCGTGCGAAAAGATAAAAACAATTTGCTGGTTAGAAACTTTTTAAGATCGATTCGAGGTTTTGATGGAAAACCAAAGTTCAAAGTAAAAACTGGGACATCAGATATGAATGTAGTAGCACCACATTGGCACTGCCCCATGGTTGCCTTTGGTCCTGGTGATTCTTCGTTAGATCATACCCCAGATGAGCATATTGAGATTGAAGAGTACGGAAGAGCTATTGACGTGCTAGAATCAGTTCTTAGAGCTATGTGAATTTTTCAACACAAAAAGTACGAGCAATCATTGTTAAACGTCCAAACTTCCTCGATTAAAGATGCAGTTCAGAAAGAAGATCATCTGAAAGAAATACTAACAACACTTCGTTCTGTAGTGGTTGGTTTCAGTGGAGGAGTAGATAGTGCTTACCTAGCATATGTGGCCAATCGAGTTCTTGGAAAGAAAGCCCTTTGTGTAACTGCTATTAGCCCATCTTATCCATCGTTTCAACGGATAGAAACAGCTGAATTTGTTACTAGATATAATCTTCACCATCTTGAAGTTGAAACTAGTGAAATTGAAAATCCACGGTATAGAGAAAATTCCTCTAATCGATGTTATTATTGTAAAAGTGAGCTTTTTTCTAAGCTGAAAGATCTCGCGCAGCTTAGGGGTTATGATGTTGTAGTTGACGGAACAAACTATGATGATCGAAAGGATTTTCGACCTGGGCGACAAGCTGCAAAAGAATACTCAGTCCAAAGTCCGTTATTTGAAGTTCAGATGACCAAATTGGAGATCCGAGAACTTTCTCGACGGTCAGGCTTGCCAACTTGGGACAAACCAGCTTTACCCTGCCTATCCTCTCGATTCCCATATGGGATATCAATTTCACCTGAAAAACTATCAGTAGTGGATCGTGGGGAGGAAATTCTACGAGATTTTGGTTTTAAAGTGTTTAGAGTACGTTATCACGAATCTCTAGTGCGCTTAGAGTTTGCCCCAAAAGAGCTTCCCAAAGCTTTAAATGTTACGATGAGTGCTATTCTAAACAAGCAGTTCAAATCCCTTGGCTTTAAATTTGTAACTGTTGATCTAGAAGGATATAGGTCGGGTTCCCTAAATGAAGTTTTACCATTACACCCGTCTCAAGATTGACTACTACTTCGGTTTTTTCATGTAAAGTTTGTTCATAAAAATATCTAGGATAATCTTGATAGGTGACAAATCAATGAGAATACTTGTGGTTGGGTCAGGTGGTAGAGAACATACCCTGGTTTGGAAGCTTGCTCAGTCCTCAAAGGTAACTCAGGTATTTTGTGCTCCAGGCAATGGTGGTACGGCTAATGTTTCACAAAATGTTGCCCTTTCTGCTACACAAATAGAAGCGCTAGCAACATTTGTGCAAGATCAACGGATCGATCTTACTGTAGTAGGACCGGAACTGCCTTTGACCTTGGGGATAGTAGATTACTTTACTGAAAAGGGTTTGAATATTATAGGTCCTAGTAAAGGTGCAGCTCAGTTGGAGGGCAGCAAGATTTTTGCAAAAGACTTTATGAATCGGCATCATGTTCCAACAGCAAACTATTTGGCTTGTGAATCGTATAACGAAACTCTAGCTGCAATAAGATGCAACAAGTTAGGTTATCCCCTAGTTATTAAAGCAGATGGATTAGCGGCTGGAAAAGGAGTAGTCATTACTCAAACTATGTTAGAGGCGGAATCGGTAGTTCGACAAATGATGCAAGACCGAATTTTCGGAAAGGCTGGTGAAAAAGTACTGTTGGAAGAACATTTAGAAGGAGAAGAAGTCTCTTTCATGATTTTTTCAGATGGTAACCATATTTTACCTATGGTTCCTTCTCAGGACCATAAAAGAGTATTTGATAATGATCAAGGACCAAATACTGGTGGAATGGGAGCTTATTCTACCGATGCTATTCTACCTGTCGAACAGCATCAAACCATTTTAAAGACCATTGTAGAACCTACTATTCAGGGAATGGCAATTGAAGGAACGCCTTATAAAGGCATTCTTTATTTTGGTTTGATGGTGACCAAACAAGGAATCAAAGTTTTGGAATATAATGTTCGTATGGGAGATCCTGAGACTCAGCCAGTTCTATATCGTTTAAAAAGCGACTTAGTTGATATATTTCAAGGTATTTATGAAGAAGATCTTAAATCGGTTGAAGTGACATGGGATCCAGGATCCAGTGTCTGTGTTGTTCTAGCCTCTAAAGGTTATCCAGGTGAGTTTGAAACAGGTAATTTGGTTACAGGTATTTCTGACGCTGAAGCTACAGAGAATATCAATATTTTTCATGCTGGAACATTAGTTGAAAATGATCAAATTCATACTAATGGAGGACGAGTATTAGGGGTAACAGGTAAATCTACTAATCTTTCTGCAGCTGTTAATCAAGTCTATCAAGCAATTAAGAAAGTAAGGTTTTCTAATATGCACTATCGACTCGATATTGGAAGTAAGGGTTTAGCGAAGTAACGAAACAGAGAGTGAAAGGATAGCGTTAATCTGTACAATATTATTTTAATGGCAACCTTGTTTAGAAAGGAATTTTGATGACACCAGTAATTGGAATTATCATGGGAAGTGACTCAGACTTAAACATCATGGGAGCAGCTGCGAAGCAATTAAAGGAATTCGACATTCCATTTGAGATAGATATTTGTTCTGCTCATCGTTCTCCAGCTCGTGCTTCAAAATATGCAAAGACTGCTGAAAACCGGGGGTTAAAGTGCATAATCGCAGGAGCTGGAGGGGCGGCTCATCTGGCTGGTGTAGTTGCTGCTGAAACAATTCTCCCTGTTATTGGCGTTCCAGTTGATAGTAGTCCTCTTCAGGGATTTGATGCACTTCTAGCAACTGTCCAAATGCCAGGTGGAGTTCCAGTCGCTACAATGGCTGTGGGTAAAGCTGGAGCGCTTAATGCCGCCATTTTTGCTGCACAAATAATTGCAACTAGTGATAAAACAGTAGCCGAAAAAATAACAAACTATAAGCAGGAATTAGCCAATAAGATTGAAAAAAAATCTGAACAGGTCAAGGCAACATTTTCTGTTTAGCGGAGGTTCTAATAAATCTAAGAAACCTGATCTTTTGCTTTTTTTGTTTCTTGACAAAAACCTTTAGTTTCTCTAGGATTTTAATCATTCTTCAGCACTCATGCAAAGCCGCAATGGGTTCTCCTGAGGACGTGCGCAATGTGGCGTATTGTCCGTTCGTAGTACTGCTGAATTACCCCCATCCGAAAGTTAAAACGCTATTTTGAGAAGGAGTAAATGATGTTTTCCAACGCTAAAGAGCTGTTGAAGTATGTCAGTGATAAAGGGATTCAAATGGTGGATCTTCGATTTGTTGATTTACCAGGTCTATGGCAGCATTTTTCTATTACCTCGAAAGAAGTAGATGAAGGAATGTTTGAAGAAGGTGTCGGTTTTGATGGCTCTAGTATCAGGGGTTTTCAGGAAATTCAAGAGAGTGATATGCTACTCATTCCTGATACCGGTTCAGCTTTTGAGGACCCATTCACAAAACACAAGACCCTTAATATTATTTGTAATGTTCAGGATCCCATTACTGGAGAAAAATATACGAGAGATCCTCGTCACATTGCCAAAAAAGCTGAAAGTTATCTTACATCAACAGGTATTGGAGATACTGCCTATTTTGGTCCTGAGCCTGAATTTTTTGTTTTAGATGATATAAGATTTGATCAGTCTCATAACTATGGATACTACTATATTGATTCCAAAGAAGGATTTTGGAATTCAGGAAAAGAAGAAGAGCCTAATTTAGGCTACAAGCCTCGCTATAAGCAAGGTTATTTCCCGGTTCCACCTATGGATAGTTTGCAAGATATCCGCAGCGAGATGGTCATTGAATTAGAAAAAGTTGGTGTTCAAGTAGAAGTTCATCACCATGAAGTAGGAACCGCAGGTCAATGTGAAATTGATTTGCGATTTGATACTCTAACCAGCATGGGTGATAAGTATCTGAAATATAAGTATGTTGTTAAGAATGTAGGTAAAAGAAATGGTAAGACTGTAACTTTTATGCCGAAACCAATTTTTCAAGACAACGGTTCTGGTATGCATGTACACCAAAGCATATGGAAAGAAGGGAAGAATGTTTTTTATGGGCCAGGTGGTTATGCAGATCTAAGTGAAACGGCTCGTTACTATATTGGAGGAATCCTTAAGCATACACCAGCTCTGCTTGGATTCTGCAATCCCACCACAAATTCATACCGTCGTTTGGTCCCTGGATATGAAGCTCCAATTAATTTAATTTTTTCTCAGCGCAATCGGAGTGCAGCAGTTAGAATTCCAGCCTATTCAAGCAGTGAAAAAGCCAAGCGCATAGAAACTCGTTTCCCTGATCCCTCCTGCAATGGTTATCTGGCCTTTTCTGCATTACTCATGGCGGGACTGGATGGTATTCAAAACAAAATTTCACCACCCGATCCCATTGATAAGGATCTGTATGATTTAGCTCCGGAGGACAAGGCTCAAGTTAAGTCTACCCCTGGGAGTCTTGAAGATGTTCTTGATGCACTAGAAGCTGATCATGATTTTCTTTTAAAGGGTGATGTTTTTACCAAGGATGTGATTGAAACTTGGATTGATTATAAGCGGAGTGAAGAAGTTGATGCTATCCGTTTGCGTCCCCATCCACATGAATTTGCTTTGTATTACGACATTTAGTCATTAATGATGTAAAACGGTTTGCCCTATCTATATCTGTATATTTTCAGGGCAAACTGTTTTACTAATGCTTCTAATTTTGGAAATTATAGGGAGTAAGCAGCTTAAATTGACTTCGTACGATTGAATTTTACCTTCTATTGGGACCACAGAAGTTTTGATTTTCTAATTCTCACACTAAATTCAAATAATAACCTTAAAGACTACTTCTAGAACAAATGATGTAATGTTCTAAGTGACTAATGTAGGGTGATTAAAGTTGTAGGTTCATCTATTATTAGCTTGCTTCTATTTGGAGAAAATCTAACTTAGTAGATTCTCTAGAAAAATTAATACTTTAAACATTTTCCTTTAAGAAAGGGAGTCACCCAATGAAGCTTCAAGACAAAGTTGTTTTGGTCACAGGAGGAGGAACAGGTATTGGGAGAGCAATTTCTATGCTGTTTGCTAAGGAAGGAGCAGCAGTCGCAGTTAATTATTCTAAATCAGAAGAAGAGGCAGCTGATACTGCTTCAGAAGTAGCTAAATTTGGAGCTAAAAGTTTAATAGTAAAGGCTAATGTTTCAATAGACCAGGAAGTTTGTCAGATGGTTAGTACAGTAAAACAAGAATTTGGTCACATTGATATTCTTGTTAATAACGCGGGTTTTACTCGATTTATTGATTTTTCAAATTTAGATGGTTTAACCGAAGAAATTTGGGACGAGATTCATGCCGTGAATCTGAAGGGAGTATTCTTTTGCTGTAAAGCTGTTTATCCGTTTATGCATGAACAGGAGAGTGGAAGAATAATAAATATAGCTTCAGTTGCTGGGATTACAGGACAAGGTAGTTGCATTGCATATTGTTCAGCAAAGGCAGGAGTGATTAGCCTAACCAAATCTTTTGCTAGAGCTCTTGGTCCCAACATTCTGGTTAATGCTATTGCTCCAGCACTAACTGAAACTCGATGGTTAAAAGGTGTGGGTCGTGCCCCAGCAATGAGAGAAAATTTTCAAAAGGCCTCTGTTTTAAAACGAATGGGTACAGCTGAAGATGTATCAGAAGTAGCTTTATCCCTAGCTGGCGACTGGAACTTTGTTACTGGGCAAATTATTGTAGTTGACGGAGGTCGAATGCTCTAACAGTCTTAACCCTATGTTTTGTCATCCATCCAAATTTCTCTAAAGAGGAAGCTTGCATTGTTCAAGGAACTATAATTAGCAACTGAAACTAGATAGTTTTCCAAAAATAAAGTTAATCAACGGTAGCTAAGAAATCTCTATAATTTTCTGTTGAGATCAGAAGCACTTCTTTTTCTTCTAGGGTCTTAAAACGTTCGTTATTTACTAAAAGCTCAACATTTTTAGGTTCTGGAATAATCAGCCGAAGAGGTATTTTTAGCGAAAACTTTTTGGATTCTCCTGATTTTAGAAGGCCACTAAACAAAATTGTTGAATTATCTTTAACGGTTATCCAGGTTTTATTAATGCCTTTGATATTTAGAACTGGATCAGGTGTTATGATTTTAAACTCAGTTTTATTTTCTGAAACAATAGTTTGTTTCGGAGATAATTCATCTAAAATGTTTGGAGTCCCAATTCTATCTAATGTCAACCCTGATAGAGATTGCAAAGGTTGTTTTTCATACATAGAATCTTGATCTGTGTTTTTAAAAAGTTTTTGAGTTTTATCAGTGGGAGAATATAAGGAATGCTTAATTTTGTGGTTATTTGAATCCTGCCAGTTCTTAGAGAAGAAAAAAAGGAGTAAGATTGCCGATAACGTTGCCATCCCCAACAAAAGATTAGCCCACCACTTTTTTGTGGGGTAATCCTTTTTGGGAAAGGGAACTGAAAAAGTTTTCGACGGGTTTATTGGGGCTTCTGATATTTCCGATGAAGGATTATGTTTGGTTACAAATAAAAATTCATGAGCAGTTTTTTCTTCGTTGATTCCTAAGTAGCGAGAATAACTTCGAATAAAGGATTCTCTGAAAATACCTTTAGGTAATCGATTGAATTGATCAGTTTCTATGTACCTTAGATTCTGCAGAGGAATTTTTGTTTCTTGAGCTATCTCTTCGAGGGTGATTCCTCTGAGCTTTCGTTCTCGTTTAAGATTGGCCCCGAAAGACAAATTTTTCTCCAAACTTACCAATTAACTTCCAAAAAAAACTTGGAAGGGATTGAAATGTTTAGAAGTCTCAAGGTAAAATTCTACTACCTGATAATAAACCTAGAAAAGGTTTGGGTCAAGAAGCCCTTAAATTTTTTTACTTTTAATGAAAGCTAAAATATTTGCTGGATCAGGAGGAGACTTGTGCGTTATTTAAAAATTTGTTTGTGCTTGCTTTTACTCTATCCTACATCTTCTAGTGCTGATGAAAAGTCTGAAGTCAAAACTCTTCGAATTGACGTTAGAATGGTAGAGGTCTACGCATCTGTTTTTGATAAAGGAGGTAAATACCTTCCTGGTCTTAGGTCAAGTGACTTTAGAATTGTTGAAAATGGGACTGTCCAGTCTATTTCCTCTTTTGAATCCTCGTCAGCTGCCCTGACCCTTGCCTTACTTGTAGATACAACTGGTAGTATGTTAAAACCCTTACCTCATGTAAAAAATGCGGTAGCTGACTTGTTGAGTCAAATAAATCCTAAAGATCGATTTGGACTTTTTGCTTTTAATAATAAACTCCAAGTTGTTGTCCCGTTCACCAAGGATAGAAGGGTTGCTCTTCGCTCCTTGTTTCGATTGCGTGCCACTGGAAGCACAGCACTTTTTGATTCTCTGGCACAGTTAGCTCCCCATTTAGCTCGTATCACTGGTAAGAAAGCTATTCTACTGTTCACTGATGGAGAGGATACCAGCAGTGTCCTTTCAATGGAGGATTCTGTCCGGACTATCAAGAGAGTAGGTATTCCAGTCTATACTGTCTCTCAGGGTTTAGCCTTGGATAGTAAGTTGCTATTAGAACGGCTGTCTGAAATTTCTGAGGCAACCGGGGGGGTTGCATTCACTATCAGAAATCCCGAAGAAATAGGTGAAGTGTTTAGTGCGATTGTTCAAGATCTTAAACATCTTTATTTACTTGGTTACTATCCCCCAGCTACTATAAATTCCAATAGGCAAGGCTGGCGAAGAATTCAAGTCCTAGTTCCAAGGCACAAAAATATGCAGGTGAGAGCAAAAGGAGGTTATTTGCCCTAGTATTAGTGGATTCAAAAGGAGACTTGGGATGTTAGGGCCTCATTAAACCCAAGCTATTTGAATAAATAAGTTGCGAGTCTGAAAAAACTCTAGTTTATACCACGTTATTTATTGAGGCTTACATAAAAATAGGAGATGTTATTGTGTCCGACGAAGCATTAGGAATGATTGAAACAAAAGGTTTTGTAGGTTCTGTAGAAGCAGCTGATGCGATGGTAAAGTCAGCGAATGTAACATTGGTAGGTCATGAGTATATAGGGGCGGGTTTTGTTACTGTCTGTGTACGTGGAGATGTTGGAGCTGTTAAAGCTGCTACCGATGCAGGCGCTGCTGCCGCTCGTCGAGTTGGGGAGTTAGTTAGTGTTCATGTGATTCCAAGTCCTCATGATGAAGCGGACAAAATAATTCCTAAGAACCATAAATAGTCTAGTTCGCTTTGAGTGTCATACCTCTGATGTCAGTTAGAGAAAGTATCAATCAAAGTACAAAATCTTTAGCTGAAACAATTAGTTCTTAGACGTACCCATTTTATTCTAAAGTTTTTGTAGCTAGTTCGGTTGGAATAGGTCATCAACCATGGATACAGATCTTCAGTCAATACAACAGGCAAGACTACTAATAGATCAAGCCTATCAAGCACAAATAAAACTAGCTACTTTTTCTCAGGAACAGGTTGATACTATTGTTAAGCAAATGGCTGTAGCTAGTTTAGATGCCGCCGAAAAACTGGCTAAAATAGCAGTTGAAGAAACAGGATTTGGAAATCTTGAAGACAAAATCCTCAAAAATAAGTTTGCTTCTGAATTCGTTTTCGACGCAATCAAGGATCTCAAAACTGTTGGCATCATTCGTGAAGATTTAGAAAAAAGGATTCTTGAAATTGCCGCTCCCGTAGGAGTGATTGCTGCAGTTATTCCTTCAACTAACCCTACTTCGACTACTATAAATAAAGCATTAATTGCACTTAAAAGTCGCAACTCTATTGTTTTTAGTCCCCACCCTTCAGCGACCAAGTGTATCAAAGAAGCCAGTGGAATTTTGGCTGAGGCTGCTGAAGCAGCTGGAGCTCCAAAGGGGGTCATTGGATGTCTTTCAGCAACAAGTGTTGAGGGAACACAGGAACTGATGAAGCATAAAAAAACCTCTTTGATTTTAGCCACGGGGGGACAAGGTTTAGTAAAGGCAGCCTATAGTGTAGGGAAACCAGCATTTGGTGTTGGTCCTGGGAACGTTCCAGCTTATATAGAGACCTCTGCTGATATTCCCCAAGCTGTAAAGGCAATTTTTACTGGAAAGTGTTTTGACAATGGAACACTTTGTTCTTCAGAACAGGCCATAGTGACCGACAAAACAGTTAAAGAACAGGTTGTTCATGAAATTGAACGAAACGGTGGTCATTTTCTAAGTGATGAAGAAATTGAGGTTTTAGGTAAATTAGTGGTTACTGCTAACCACAAAATAAATCCTAAAATTGTGGGTAGGTCAGCCTTAACCATTGCTTCCTTGGCAGGTTTGAAGGTTCCTGAGAAAACAAAGGTCCTAGTAGCACCTTTAACTGGGGTTGGACATGAGCACCCACTCTCCATTGAAAAACTTTCCCCAATCCTAGCCTTTTATGTCCAAGAAAATTGGCAGGAAGCCTGTGATCGATGTATGGAATTAATCAATTTTGGAGGACTTGGTCACACACTGGCAATTCATTCTAACAACGAAGAAATTATTCGAGAGTTTGGTCTCCAAAAACCTGTCTCTAGGATAGTTGTAAATACTCAAGCAGCTCTTGGAGCAGTGGGTTATACAACTAATTTATTTCCAAGTATGACATTGGGATGTGGTGTTCTTGGAGGTAATATAACCTCTGATAATATTTCCCCACTTCATTTAATTAATATAAAAAGAGTGGCATATCCCCGGAAAGCAACCTTGAATTCTAGTCAGCAATCGGAGTTAGGCTCTCTTGGACGGCCAGATGTTGAAGCTGTGGTTGACCGGCTTTTATCTTCAGGTGATTTTGGATCTATTGCCGATGTTGAATACCCCAGTCAGGGTTCAACCTCAAAAGCTCAGTTACAAAAACCGAATCAAGGTTTGGAAGGGTCTCGGCAGTTTCCATCCAAACCAACTAGTCCAGAGAAATTGGATCAAGTCGTCGAAAACCAATTAACTGTGAGTTTTGTTTGTGAAGATGATGTACGTCAGGCTCTTAAGGCTGAAAAAAAAATCTATATAAATTCCAAATCTATTATCACTCCTGCTGCACAGGATCTTGGCAATGCAAATGATGTGTTTATAAATGTTCCTTGATTTTTGCTTAAGACTTACAGTGAAATGACTATCTATTCAGTCAAACCTAATTAACCTCAGAGCTTTGGCAAGTTTATAAAGTTTAGATTTTTTAATTGATTCTAAACGTTGATGACATTCCTCTAGCTCGTTATTTAATCGTAACGCCCAAGTTGTTCTATCTTCAAAATCAGATTGCAGTTTAATAATCGTTTTATCTGCTTCTTTCATCTGCCCAGCTAATTCATTAGCCCAAGTTGTTCTATCTTCAAAATCAGATTGCAGTTTAATAATCGTTTTATCTGCTTCTTTCATCTGCCCAGCTAATTCATTAGCCCAAGTTGTTCTATCTTCAAAATCAGATTGCAGTTTAATAATCGTTTTATCTGCTTCTTTCATCTGCCCAGCTAATTCATTAGCCCAAGTTGTTCTATCTTCAAAATCAGATTGCAGTTTA
>CAYWYX010000011.1:41359-42589 GCA_964462735.1 uncultured Acidobacteriota bacterium
CCAGTAGTTGGTAAGAAAGCAAAGTTCTTTATTTGAGGCTGGTATTTGTCTTTTTTTGAGCAGATTGCAACGAAATAGTTTGAATCTGACTCTAGATTAACCTTTCTGTCTTGAAGGTAAGTTTTTGTCCCATGATTGAGTGAAGGGTTACCAATAAATAAAGACTCAATATGATTTTGGAAGTAGACATTGACACAAGGGAAGGTTGTTTTTAAAAACGTTACATATTCTTGAAAATCAAATTCATGGGTGTGAAAAGGGTTAATTTCTTTTCTTTCTTCTGTATAAAAAATTCGATTTGGTGTGGAAATGATCAGAAATCCTTCTGGTTTAAGAACCCTGTCGAGTTCAAGTAAGTGAGAAGATTGATCTTTTAAATGTTCAATCAATTCAAAACTGACTATAGCATCAACACTCTGAGATGTTAGAGGGATAGAATGCCCATCGGCAACAAGATAGTCGATATTTTGATCAGAATACTTTTTGACAGCATACCTTATACATTCCTCTACAATATCCACACTTATAACTGATCGGGCTTTTGCAGCTAGAAGTTTAGATCCATAGCCCACTCCTGACCCCACATCCAAAACAACAGCATCATCAAGGAGCATCTGAGCAAATAAGTACCGACACAGATGTTCGTTAAGTAGGTCGGTCTCAACTTTTTCAGGAATAATTCTCTCGCCAGTAAAATCCATTAAAATTCCTAAGATGTGGTTATCAAAATGACATACTTATTCAATTCATTTAATAGAATGACCAGTCTTTAATTTAGACTGCAATTAAAAGGAGTCTTACATTTAGAAAATTATTTTTAGAGTTTATTATCTTATTTATCACTTTCAATTCTAATCCAGTCAATAGCGCATCCTAGGTTTCTGTAGTCAGAGGATACTCCAATTAAGCTGGGGTTCCAGGTTGGATTAATGTGAAGGCTGATAACAGGAGATTTTTTACTTACTACCTCTTCAGGTATGTCAAACCAGTACTCTTCAAAATCATCTCCTGAGCCTATTAATTCTTTTCTTCCTAAGTCTACATTATCCATGCGAACAGTTAAGAACTGACGGAAATGAGGTTCTGGACTCGATTTTACAGCACGAAGTCCTAACCGATGTTTTTGGTTGATTTTTAGAGGCATAGGAAGCATGAGATTTGCTGATGCTTCTGTCCATCTATACTGTTCATCCTCTTTTTCATGAAATCCATTAACTTCAGCACATTCTG
>CAYWYX010000012.1:0-3906 GCA_964462735.1 uncultured Acidobacteriota bacterium
CGCTAAACTTACTATGAATGTGGTGGTCACCTGCTATCCAACTAGCCTTCTGATCTACTGTAATGTCTTTTTCAGTGATGCAACTATGGAATAACAGGAGAAACATAGTTCCTAGAAGACATAGTCGAAAACCCATTTTTGGAGAAAAATTAACCTTCGTTTTTATGATATTCATTGATATTATCCTCTTTTATCGAAATTCAACCTGGTGCCAGCCCTGGGTTTCCACCTTACTTGGTTCTAGGGGAGGTGGGGCAAAGGCATAGAAGTAACATAGATCCTCATCACAGTCATTAAAAGACTGGTGCACAACCCCAGCTGGGATATAGACTGTCATTCCTTTTTTCACTCTATATTCTTCACCGTCCATGACAAGTTTTGCCTCTCCGCTAACGACGTAATATAGTTCAGGGGAATTTGGGTGAATGTCTGGGTCTGTTTCATGACCTGGGTGCAACCAGAAAAACCCTGCTGCCATAGTTTTAGCGGCACAGGTGTCTTCGCTTACTAATACGTTCAGTCTACGAGAGTTGTTAGGAGCTTGCCATACTGGGAAGTCTTTGGGATCCATGACCCATTCTGGGTGTTTTGTCATCAAGAAGAGCCTCTCTTTAAAGTATTTCTAGATAAATGCTTCGAAATTACCTTTGGTTGCCTAGAAAAAAGGTTTTATACGGCTACAATTTTTTAAATGGTTATCCTATGTAGTCATGTTATCACAATCAAGACGAATGCATGTAGACTCGAATAGAATGAACAAGTTTATTGGTAGTAAGTTACAAAAGAAGTTAGAAAGGTAAAATAAGACTAATTAAAAACTTGCTTGTAAGGTTTATCATTAGTTATCTATTGTATCTGGGAATTATTTGGCATATTTTCCATTTTTATAGGCTGATTGCTATAATATTTGTTGGGAGGACCGCGCTATGAATCTACATGATTATCAGCATTGCTATGTTTTTACTACTTCAGCTCGTGATGGTATTGAAAGGAATACCTGTCGAGCTCAAGTTCTGAGCAGGTGTGAGCTGATTAATAAGGAGACAGAAGACTCTCAACAATTTTATTTAGCAAAGGAATGCATAGGAGAGTACATGTATCAGGAGGGAGGCATAACATTAGATGCAACAGGTCGAGATGGTGTGAGTATGACGCAGACACCAACTTCACATGTTTGGAGTATCTGTGCTCAGAATAAGATGCGACAAGATAAGAGGTTTGCTTCTCATGATAGGGATATCAGTCAGGTAGTTGGGATAGGAGAAAAGATTAAAACCTTCAGTGGCCAATCATCTTACCTGACAGAGTATCGATTTAATATGAAACTTACTAGTGCAGATTCCCTTAAGGACCCCCAGCAAATAACTGATGCAACTTTGAATTCAAAATCTCTTGTTGGATTGACCAAAGTCGAAGACTCTAACCATGTTTGGCAAGCAATATTGGAATATCCAATCCCTTATATGAATGTCCATCCGCCCGAAAGTAAATTCCAGGTTGACGTAGGTCCAATTCTTTTTCCTGATTTCCGCATAACGAATGCTCCTTTAATTTCTCAGTTGCGGCTCTGTTATGTTTTATTCAATACATTTGATCAAGCTGAGTTTGTTCTTCTGGCGCCTTCATCAACACGGGATGACGGTCGACTTGATACCCTTCATTTTTCAGAGGTCCTAATTAAGGAATCCAAAAACGAAATCTTTAGCTTAAAAACCTAGTTTCAATTAATAAAAGAGAAAATTAGATTACCCCTGAAATACCCTCAAACTTTAAGTTTTAAGAAATCCTAAGTAAAATCTAATTGGAAAATCATCTTTGGGGTAATAGAAATATTGGACTGTTAGATCGTGAGTTAAGAACCAGTAGTCTCGGGTGCTCTGATGGAATCAATGAGGTTCTGGGTTTTCATACTGGGCTCAGGGAAGAACTGTTTGAGAGAGACTGTAACTATTAAATTCAATAACATTCCAACAGTACCGATGCCTTGTGGATCTATGCCTTGTTTTGCCACACCAAAGGTCCACAGATCCATCTGAAAGAAAACCGTGGCTATGATATAGAAAGCTGTGAAGGCTATTCCAACAATCATTCCACACACAGCAGGAATAGTTCCGAGCCGCTTGCTGAAAATTCCAAGGACGATCGCTGGGAAAAAACTAGCAGCAGCAAGTCCAAAAGCAAAAGCTACAACCTGGCTTACGAAGGCTGGAGGATATATCCCAAAGAGTCCGGCAATGACCACTGCTATACCAATGACGATACGCCCTATCCGCAAGCGCTGTTTTTCAGTGGCAGCTGGATTAATAATTCGATAATAAACGTCGTGGGCCACACTGGAGGAAACAACTAGAAGAAGACCACTGGCGGTTGATAGTGCCGCTGCAAGACCACCGGCAGCAACTAATGCAATGATCCAGTTTGCTAACTCTGCCATTTCAGGAGTAGCCAATACAATGATGTCTCGATCGGGCCCTGAAAGTCCAGCTTGTCGAAGGATCTTACGTCCTTCAGTACCAGACGAACCGTTACTGGTTAGCCATTGGTTATGGGCCTGAGTGATATTTGTTAATTCACTAGTGGGGATATTTCCACTACGAAAGATTTCATTATCTTGACCTGCTGAATAATTTACCTTGCCGTCTCCATTATCCAACCACAAGATTAATCCAGTTTTTTCCCAGTTATTAAACCAGACGGGCAGTTCTTGAGCAGTTTTTCCATTAAGGCTTTCAATCATGAAATATCGAGAAAATGCTGCAGTTGCAGGGGCAGTTAAATAAAGTAATGAGATGAAAAACAAAGCCCAAAAAGCACTCCACCGGGCGGCTTTAACTGTTTTTACGGTATAAAAACGTACAATTACATGGGGTAGACCAGCTGTACCGACCATTAGAGCTAGTGCCACCAGAGTCACATTAACTTTATCCCACTTGCCAACAAAAGTAGCCGTATACGGGTCGAAACCTATATCTACTAAGATGTGGTTTAATTTCTCAAGTAGATAAATTTCCTGCATTCCAGCGTCATTTGTTATCAATGTACTTCCTAAACCTATTTGTGGAAGAAAATGGCCCGTTAGGCGAATACTGATGGCTATAGCGGGAATAAGAAAGGCAGTAATAAGTACCCAGTATTGAGCTACTTGGGTCCAGGTAATTCCTTTCATTCCACCTAAGGTGGCATAAATGAAAACTATGGCCA
Organism: uncultured Acidobacteriota bacterium; assembly: GCA_964462735.1. Classification (GTDB taxonomy): domain Bacteria; phylum Acidobacteriota; class Terriglobia; order Versatilivoradales; family Versatilivoraceae; genus JAKUNG01. The sequence goes on from CAYWYX010000012.1 coordinate 3,202, forward strand.
TGCCAACGATTACCCCAACATTGATATCCACCTCTAAAAAACGGCTAAACACTACACCAACACCTCTCATCTGACCTGCGACATAGGTAAAGCTAACAAAGATGGCACAAACTACGGCAACTAAGCGTGCTAAATTAGATTCAAAGCGGTCGCCAATAAAATCAGGCACAGTATAGTGCCCAAATTTTCGCAGATAAGGGGCTATCAGTAAGGCCAGCAAGACATAACCTCCAGTCCACCCCATCAAATAGACGCCCCCTGCATAACCCATGGTGGATATAAGTCCAGCCATAGAGATAAAGGATGCCGCACTCATCCAATCAGCAGCAGTGGCCATACCATTTGCAAGTGCGGGAACTCCCTGGCCAGCTACGTAAAATCCTTTGGTATCACGGACTCGACTTAGCCAGGCTATAGACACATAAAGCGCAAAGGTAAAACCAATAAAGAGGTAGGTCCAAGCAAGTACACTCATTGTTTATTTATGGTTTTGAAACTGGTTTAAATCAGAATGATATTTAGAATCAAGGTAATTCATTAGTAAGCAATAAACCAAAATCAGCAGAACAAAAGCAATGATGCTCCCTTGGTGAGCAAACCAGAAACCAAGTGGAAAACCGGTTGTAGGTAGTTTAAAGAGGTTAAGCCAATCAACAAAAAAGATTCCAGCTCCTAGACCTGCTAATGCCCAAAGGGAAAGCAATA
>CAYWYX010000012.1:4006-6663 GCA_964462735.1 uncultured Acidobacteriota bacterium
TAATATGAAGTGATTATCTTGCAGAATCTTTTGAAAAATACTGATTAAGGAGAATCCTTTGAAACTTGGATCTGGGCAATTTGTTTTTGAAGAAGTGGAAGGATGGGCTAAGCCGCCTTTGGAATGTAAACTTGGAGAAGTCCCAGGTATTGCAGTTGACTCGCAAGATCGAGTTTATGCTTTTTGTCGGGCAGAAAATCCAGTTGTTATTTTTGACCGTGATGGCAACTATTTAAATTCTTGGGGTCAGGGTTTCTTTACAAGACCCCATATGATATTTATTGCACCTGACGATTCTGTTTATTGTGTCGATGATCAGGGACATAGGATAAAGAAATTTACGCCAAATGGTGAATTACTAATGACCTTACAACCTCAAGATGGGGTGCCTGATACAGGTTATGTCCCTCCTGATCATTTGGATGTGCTACGCTCTGGTCCCCCATTTAATACTCCGACTGACGTTGCTCTTTCTCCTCAAGGAGAAATTTATGTTTCTGACGGTTATGGAAATTCACGAGTTCATAAATTTACAAATAATGGTGACCTTCTTCTTTCTTGGGGGGAGCCTGGGAGCCAACCATCTGAATTTAATTTACCACATGGTGTTTATGTAGATCCGGAAGGGCAGGTTTACATTGCTGACCGCGCAAACTCTCGAATTCAGATTTTTTCTGATCAGGGTGCGTTTCTTAGTCAATGGAAGGAAGTGTGGTGGCCAAATAGCTTATGTCAGGATAATGAGCGAAATTTCTATGTGGCTGAAATAGGTGGAATTTTTATGGCTGGTGAAAAAGCACGGTTGGATGAACCAGGTGCCCGGATGACCATCCGAAGCCCAGAAGGTGAAATCCTATCTGAGTGGAGTGAGGAGGATCCTTACGGTGAGGGAAGATTCTTTTCCCCTCATTCAGTTGCTCTTGACTCCCGAGGGGACATTTATGTTGGTCAAGTTACTTTTTCCTATACGAAAGGTCAGGCACCACCTAACGCGAAGGTTCTCACTAAGTATGTTAGACGATAGTCAATAGATGCAAGACTTTCCTAATTGTAGGCTAATGAATGTAGAAGAACAGGCCATTTCATTTATAAATCAGTAGTATAGATCTATTGATTTTCTCCGATCTCCACTAGAAAAAAGTAGGAGAAATTCTTTATTTACCCTTCAATCTGCCTTTTTACTCACCCAAACTGCGTTTTTACTCAACGTAAGACTGAGTATGGAGAATTAACATACTGCATATCTCGACATAAAAGCAGTAAGTGACATGACCAAAACTTCTATTAATATCTTCGCTAAGTTCCCAATTATTGGAACTGTGAAGACGAGAATGAATCCGGCTCTTTCTTGGAAAAATTGTCTGGAGTTGCACCAGGCGCTTATTCAAAATACACTTCATCAAATGCAGCCCCTTAGCAGCCCTTCGATTGACATATCAGTCTGTATGACCGGGATGTTGCAGCAGGCACTAGATTATGCAATTGATCTGGATTTTCCAGAAACTGTTTCCATAGATGTCCAGACTGGTATAGACCTTGGTGATCGATTAGAGAATATCTTGAGAATCAGAGTGGAGAACAATTATTCAAAAGTGATTTTTATTGGCACAGATTGCCCTAGTTTAGAATCTAATAATATTAAAGAGGCTATTGCAATTCTTCAACATCAGGATGTAGTTATTGGACCAGCTTTAGATGGAGGTTATTATCTTTTAGGTTTTTCTTCTTATGTCCCATGCATTCTGAAAGGAATTAATTGGGGAACTCCAAAAGTTTATCAGGAGACGATGGTACTTTTGGAAGAGCACTTCATACAATGGGCCAGGTTAGTTCCGAAATCAGATCTTGACACTTTTGAAAATCTAAAGGAACTATGGCAAGATTTAAAATCCTCCTCCTATTTAAGGAAAAACTTGGGCAGGGAATTAACAAAGGTTTTAGGACAAATAATGAATAACTCGGGCGCTGATTCTTATTGAAGACGGGAATAATAGATAGCTAAGACCTTAGCAGGATAAGAACTAGATAAACCAAGGGATCCTTCATAAGCTGACAAAGCGGTCTCGAGAAGTTGGTAGCGCTTTAGATAATCAGCCAGTATAGTAGTACCCACATCAATATTAACTTCAGGATCAAAGGGGTTACGCTCAGCAAAATTGACAACTCTTCCCCAGGTTGGCACATGAATCTGCATAATACCAACGGCTTTCTTTGCAGAAATAGCCAAGGAGTTTCCACTTGATTCGACAACAATAATTGACGCAACCAGCTTAGGGTCTAACTTTTTGTTTTGGGAATTTTTAAGAATAATTTGAGTAATCTTCCTAATTTGATCTCTCTCCATACTAGAAAAACGTAGTAGAACCTGTGACACCACTCTTTCTTGTTGTCTATACTCATCGGTAACATACTTTTTTGGGGCGCTTTTCTTCGCTGACATTACCGAGATAGAAGAAGGATAAAATGAAATAAGGAAAACTACAGCCAAAAGAACAAAAATGCTATTGATTGCAGTGTGTTTTAGAGCATGGCTAATATAACGACAATTCAAGCCAACAAACATGCTGCGAGAACATTTAGGGCAAAAAATAGTTTTTTGTTGAAGCAGATTTTTGAAGGAAGTCATCAAAATCCTCTTATCTTTAATAATAGAATCC
>CAYWYX010000012.1:6763-20719 GCA_964462735.1 uncultured Acidobacteriota bacterium
TAAGATGTATGGCATCTTAAAATTAATTATTTTCTGCACTGCAAAGACAAAATTGTATAGGAAGTATAAACCTTAATAATAAATAAGTATTTAATCCCAATTTCTTTGCCACTGAGTCTCTTTATTTTAAAAAAAAATCCTTAATGAACCAATTTCCCTTGACAGCGGTTGATAAATCCCCTAAGATCGGCGGCTCGGTAATTAAATAAAAATTCAATGTTTTCTTGTAGTTGAGGCATATTAAAGTAAAGGTAAGGTAAGGTGAAAAATAGTGGCAGAAGTTAGAGTACAGCAAGATGAGAGCTTAGAAAACGCTTTACGTCGTTTTAAACGTAAGGTGCAGACTCACGATATTATCAAGGAGATTAAGAAACACTCGTTTTACCTCAAGCCGGGAGAAAAAAAGAGAGTTAAGCAAGCTTTAGCTAGAAAACGCAATCGCAAGAAGCTTCGGAGAAACGTAGGACCTCGTTAGCAGTCCTGCTTCTAGAAAGATCTTTTTTTGTCGCACCATACTACCCACGCTCGTCGGTCTCAGACTGAATTGCTGTGATTAAAGCAGTATCCACTATATCTTGAATACTACAACCTCGCGATAGATCATTAGCTGGTTTTTGTAATCCCTGCAAAATCGGGCCAACTGCCCGAGCACCAGCTAGCCTTTCTGTCAATTTATAAGCAATATTACCGGATTGTAAATCTGGAAAAATTAAGGTGTTGGCACTACCTCCGATTACACTATTTGGCGATTTAGTTTTCGAAATTTCAGAGATTAATGCCGCATCGACTTGTAATTCTCCATCTATGAGCAAGTTTGGGCAACGCTCACGAACCGTTAGGGTTGCTTCAACTACCTTTTCAACTAAGGGGTGGGCAGAGCTTCCTTTGGTTGAAAATGAGAGCAGTGCTACCTTAGGTTCAACATTTAATAATCTTTGCGTATTATAGGCTGTAGCAATTGCAATATCAGCCAGTTGAGAAGCATTTGGATTGGGAACAACAGCACAGTCAGCAAATAGGAGACAACTTAGTGCTCTTTGAGAATTAGGTGGAAATAGTATCAAAAAGAAACTAGATACAAGGGAACAATTTTCTTTCAGACCAATAGCCCGCAAAGCCGCTCTTACTGTCTCACCAGTTGTATTTATTGCTCCTGCTACCGATCCATCTGCATCGCCTGACCTTACCATGCTATTTGCAAAATATAATGGGTCCAGCACCTTCTTTCTAGCCTCATCTTTAGTAATGCCTTTAGCTTGCATAGATTCGTAATACAATTGGGCATAAGTTTCTATTCGGTTGGAGGATTTGGGGTCAATTATGTTACAGAATTCAAGGTTGATGTTTAATTCTCGACTTCTTTGTTCAAGAGAATCAGTATTTCCCAGGATGGTTAGCTGCATTAGGCCCTCCTGAATAATTTTGGAGGCTGCAACTAATATTCGGTCATCTTTACCCTCAGGGAATACGATATGCTTTTTGGATTTTAGAATCTGAGATTTCAGATGTTCGAGTACAGGTGACATCTCAAGACTCCCATTCTTTAATAAATCTTCTGCCAAAATTGAAGTGTAAATAGTGCGTCCATTTAAAACTAGGATTTTTCAGTTTAGATAACATAATGACTATAATCAATTTGAGGGATGGCCTTATTATTAAAACGGAAATAATTGAAAATCTATGAACGAGTATTTTTTTGTTTGACATCAATTCCTAATCGTTTGATCTTAGAGTTTAGTGTGGATAATTTTACACTAAACTTCTTAGCAGCCTCAGTTTGACTCCAGTTTACCTCTTCCAACATTTGTACAATTATTTTTTTTTCAAAACTATCGACTCTCCCAGATAGAGACAGGCCATCTAATACTAAAGGACCATCAGTATTTTGTTTTACAGAAATTGTAGAAGCATCTAGGGAAATTAATTCCTCTACCAATTCCTCAGAAGAGCTCAGGACAACTGCTCTTTCAATTACATTTTCCAGTTCTCGAACATTGCCCGGCCAGTCGTGTTTCATTAACAGATTTAGTATATTAGGAGAAATTGGATGCAAATTCTTGTTATTTTCATCACAAAATTTTTGCAGGAAATGAGCAGCTAGCAAAGGAATGTCTTCCTTGCGATCACGAAGAGGTGGTAACTGGATTGAAATAACATTTAATCGATAGAACAGGTCTTCACGGAAAGTACCCTGTTCTACTTGAATGTTTAAGTTGACGTTTGTAGCTGTGATAATTCGAGTGTCAACTTTTATAGTATCCAAACCACCTAGTCTCATAAACTCCTTTTCTTGGAGCACTCTCAGAAGTTTGGATTGAGTATCGAGGCCAATGGTACCAATTTCATCAAAGAAAATAGATCCTTGATCTGCTACTTCGAAAAGCCCTTTCTTTGATGCTACGGCACTAGTAAATGCCCCCTTAAGATGTCCAAATAGTGTGCTCTCCAGTAAGTCTGAAGGTAAGCTTCCACTATTAACAGTAACAAAAGCCTTATTGGCTCGGTTACTGTTAGCATGAATAGCTTTGGCAATCAACTCTTTGCCTGTACCACTCTCTCCTTGAATAAGAACTGTACTTCGACTTTGGGCCACTTGAGCCACCAAATCAAAAATTTTTAACATCTGTTCACTTTTACCAACTATATTAGAAAACTCATATTGGCGTCTCAGAGCCCGTTTTAATTCTCGATTTTCATGTTGGAGCTTTTGATGTTCAATTCCATTATGAATATCTATTAAAAGTTTTTCATTGTCCCATGGTTTTGTAACATAATCTAATGCTCCAGACTTAATAGCCTTTACTGCATTTTCAATAGTACCGAAGGCAGTAATCATGATTACTACAGTTTCTGGTGAAGAATGGTGAATTTCTTCTAGTACTTCCAAACCATTTTTGTCTGGCATCATGACATCTAATAAGACCAAATCGAAGATATTCTTTCCAATCTTTTTTAGTCCTTCAGAACCATTTTTAGCTAATGTAACTCTATAATTAGCCTCAGAAAGCAGGGTCTCTAGACTGTCACGAATAGCGGGTTCGTCATCTACAACTAAAATAGATTCTTGATTTTTAGGCATTTGCTACCTTTCTTGCAGTGGGAAGCTCTAAGATAAAACGAGTTCCTTGACCAGGCTTTGATTCAACGGTGATTTTTCCTGAGTGTTCCTGAATAATTCCATAGCTTACTGACAATCCTAATCCAGTTCCCCTTCCTGTAGATTTAGTAGTGAAGAAAGGATCATAGATTTTTTGCAGGTGTTCTTGAGGAATACCATCACCAGTGTCAAGAATTTCAATGCGAAAAACTGTGTCCTTAGAAAAAGTTTTTACGCACAGTTTTCCGCCTTGCGGCATGGCATCTTTGGCATTAAGAAATAGATTTAAGAATACCTGCTGAAGCTTGCCGGGATTACCATAGATCTGGGCATTAGAGGAAGCAAGATCTTTTTCAAGTTGAATCCTAGCACTCTTTAGCTGGTGTTCTAGTAGAGAAAGAGTTTCAGAAATAATGTCGTTAACCTCAACTGTTCGAAATTCTGTTTCATTTGTTCTAGAAAAATTGAGTAATCCATTGACAATTTCTGAAGCTCGAAATGACTGTTTGATAATCTTTGCAAGAATTTGGCCGTTAGGACTATCTGAACCGATTTTTTTACCTAACATCTGGCTGTAACTGGAAATGACTGCCAAGGGAGTATTGACCTCGTGAGCTACACCAGCTGCTAGTAATCCAATAGAAGTTAACTTTTCTGATTGGGCAAGTTGGTCTTCCCAACTCACCCGTTCTGTTTTATCATCGAGTATAATGATTTGACCAGTTACCTGTTTGTCTTTACCCATTAGTGGGGTCACCGTAACATCAGCTACTTTAGGTTTATCACCAATAGTAAGGCGACATTTATAGAGTTTCAGTACCTCTCGACCGGATAAATCTTGACCTCGTTGGGAACGAATCTCACCGATTAACGAATGTGGTAGAACATCACTGACTGATTTTCCGAGCACTTCCTCTTTGGTCCTTCCCAAAAGAGTTTTCATAGCTGGGTTCCAGCTTTCAATTCTTTCATCTAAATCAACTACAATTACACCAACGCTGATAGACGCTACTATGCTTTCACTGTACTCCTTAAGTCGCTGGAGTTGTTCAGCTTTTTCATGAACGGAGTAATAAAGACGAGCATTCTCCATGGCAATGGCCACATAACCAGCTATAGTCTGTAAAAGTTCAACATCCTCACTGGTTAATAATTCTCCTCGTGAGGTTCTGCCTAGTCCTATATAAGCTATAGTTTCGCCTTTAGTAATGCAGGGTAGATAATAGTGTAACTCTAGCTGCTTAAGAATCTCGTGGTACTCAAGCTGGTCTATCGTGAGGCTTTTAAAATCTTCATAAAATAAAAACCCCTTATTCAAATCTGGATTCTGAGGATGTAAAAATCCTAGGTTTAATTTAGGGTTTGTTAGCTGAATTCCTAGTGATTTGGCTAACCAGAATTGATTTGGTTTTTCTTCTACAGTTAAGAACACCGCAATGTTATTGACAGCTAAAGTAGTACTGAGTTTTTCTACTACAGTCTCAAGAAGTCGGGAGACATTAACTTCAGAACTAAGCTTTTTCCCAAATTCAAGTAGGGTTTGTTTATAGTCATAACGATCCTTGTAAAAATACTGATCTACTTTGATCTGGATCCAATTTCGTAAGGGCGAAAACATAAAGCCTGCTACAACTAGTGAAATAACAGCATAAACAGGGTGTGCTCCAGCGGCATGAAAAACTTCACTTACAATTCCGATTAGAGCGAAGTAAAAACCAACTACGGCAAGGGAGGCTAGTGTTGAAGCCATCCCTCTCTTAAAAATAATGTCTACATCCATTAAACGAAATTTGATAATTGCATAACCAAAGGTTAATGGGATGAAAACTAGAGGTAATACCGTAATCTCCATCCAAATGTTAGGGACGACCCCCATCCAATAGGGAAGAGCGTAGAAAAAGAAGAAAGGAAAGGTCCCGAAAATAGTACCGAGTACAATCCACTTAATTTGTTGTCTTAAGGTGAGATTAATACTAGACCAATAGGTGTGGGTAAGTGAGAAGGTTCCTAAGATGAACAGACCTGAAAAATGTAGTATGTGAAGTTGATCAAGAAATATCCGTGTTCTTAGGGGAGCTTGAATAATTAACAAGTTCAGAATAAATAAAACTTGAATTAGCAGTAGCAGTGAGGCTGGCAAGTAAACTAGAGTCTTTAAAAGTGGAAGACGATCTAAAAAGGCTTTTGGATAAGGGAATGCAAGACAAAAATGAAGAAACAGTGCAGGTAAAAATAATAGGCAAATAGCATCTAACCAATAAATTAACCAATCAAATGTGTTTAATTTGTTTGTGTAGGAAAAAGCGAAAACTCCAAATGATGCTAGACAGATGCTATAAAAATGTAAGGCTCCTTTTGCTCTCCATCTCCTCAAGAAAATGAAGACTCCAATGAATAAGTACAGAAAACCAACCAATTCGAGAAACTGCTTTAGACGTAAATTAGTTGGTTGGGGAGTGATGACTAGGGTAGTAGAGTAGTTGATCCCAGCTCTTGCCAAAGAATATTTTGCTTTTGACCAAACACCAAGCAAATAAAGTTTTTCCGAAACGTCAGTTGCTCGTGTAACTTGTTCATCATTAATTGCAAGTAGAATATCTCCCTTTAATATTCCTGCTCGGGCTGCTGGACCGTTTTTTTCAAGAATTACCGCCTCTACTCCTCGAGAAGTTTTAATCCATCCACCACCGTCATCAGGAGTAATATAGTCGGACTTTTGGGAGCTATTAATGATGCCCATCACCGTCATGGCGATAGTCATTAAAACAATTAGAGTAGTTTTGAATCCAAAATTGACTAGCATTTGATTTATTACTACGATTTTTTACCAGACTTTTGTTGCTAAAAGGTTTCAATATTAAAGTTTAATTATCAAAATCAAACTTGAAGTTCAGTCATCCGCATAGCAAAAAGGGTTTATACGAAAAATTGTAGACTAACATGTGAAATTCCCTTAACTAGTTGAAAAAACTCTAATATTTGATATTGCATATAAGAATATTTTATTCTTTACACTGTGCACTAACTCTAAAATTATTTAAGGGATGCTCATCTACATTCATGGAAAAGAGCCAGATGCATCGATTAGGCTAATAGAACTAGAACTTAAGTTTAATACCGCCCTGCAAGGATCTGGAAGGCTGGAGGAATTCGTAGTGCATCATTTCTCTAAGGTTTTTAAACGAATCCGATAGCTTATTTTGGAAAAGATTGCGTAAATCGATCTGAGCCTCCAGTTCTCCTGGAAATATTCGTTCCCAATAAGGAATAACTTGACCTAACATGATATTTAATCCAGGGGCAGAACTTCTATGAAGCTCCTGATAGGGATCAACAATCGTTACAGAGACACCAGATATCCAGCGATAGGTAGTTGCCACTGTAGTTTGGCTGGCTCTTATCTGGGCCTCTACTCTGGCAACCATTAAATGATAGTTTTTTGGAACTAGGGCCTTAGATCCAATTGAATATCTTGACCCACCCCCAAAGGTATATCCTAGATCAGTCTGAACACCATCATCCGAAGTTCTTCTATATGTAAAACTTAACCCCTTAGCTGAAACAGGGGTTATACTTGTCGAACCTGCCCCAAACCTTTTATTGTGGGCAGTGAATTCATCCGAATATGCCCTTACAATGAACTTAGCATTCTGGTGGATTCTCTGGTCCACCTTAACCTCTGTGTGAGTTATGCCTACTCGACCTAATCGGATCTCGTTATGAAATTCCTCTTGCGTAGGGAAAAATGAACTCATTTTTTCCTTTTTAACAGGGATCAAGCTCCTAGAAAGCTGTGGCGCAGAATTAGTGCGAAAAAAGGAAATCTCATTTTTTGTTAACGGTCTAATTTGAAAGCCCCAGCGAGGACGGACTTTTTGAAAACTTACTAAAGGACTTCCTGATTGAAACTCCATGCCATATACGATGGACATAAATTTAGAAAAAGTTAACTTATCCTGAAAATCAAGATTAACGAGATTTAATTTTTGTTGGTGTTTGTCGAAGGACTTTTCTTTATTTAAATAAGGTATCGTCCCCAAGCTTACCCTCATAGAGGGGCTATGACTGTCTATATTTTTCAAATGTAAGATTGAGTTAAATGTTGCCAACCCTGAGTTAGAGAATGTTCCGTTTGTCGAAAAATGTAAGTTGCTGTTAATATTTCTTTTAACCACAAATTTAGAAAAAAGTTGACCCATATCTAAGTTGCTTAAATTAGGTGAGTATGCCTTGGAATAAAGGTAAAAAGTATTTTGCCAATCGTATTTTTCTGGAGAAATATCCTTTATTGATTCCGAATCTAGATTACTACTTGACTCTATGATTCTCAAAATTGGGCGATTAGACGAACTAGAGCGCAAGACCGAACGAATATCTTCCTTGTTGTTAATAGAGTTTTCTATAGTGGAATTTGGAGAAAGGGACTTATGGTAAAAACTTTGCAAGCTAAAGTTTATTTGGGCTAATTGTCCTGATACAATCTGAATCCCTGTTTTAAAAATAGGTAGGTAGCTGGACAGATTGGCGTTTAAGGAATAAGAACCTGGTAACAGATTCTTGATTTCATATTTTCCAGAGCCATTTGTAGTTACTTTTTTGATAACTTTTGGATTAAATGGTCCTTTAATCAAAGTTATAAGTACACCTCCCAGGGGCATTCCCATGGAATCTTTGATCAATCCAGAAATATGACCTTCCTCAACCAGCTTTTTCCCAAAAGTTGAGGAATTTGAAGCAAAAATAAGAATCACTAAAATAAGAATAGTTTTTTTGCCTATATACATCGAAATCATCCTTTGTTTCATTTATTAAAAATTGGTTTCAAAACCCTTCAATAAACTTTACTGTTTTACCTTAAATTTTGCTATTTGTCTGATAGATTGTTGTGAAATATTATCAGTTACTTTGACTTCTAATCGATAAAAACCTGCTTGCATAGATTTAAGTGGTAAAATCTTTTCCAAGGTTATCAGTTCAGAAGACTGTATTGAATCTTTTTGGTCTTGTTGAAGACGAAAAATTTCTTTTTGATCTTTCCTGAAAATATATTCAATAGATACAGAGGTCAGATTAGTCTTTTCGTCTACAGCAAGGTTGTACACTTGAAAGTAGACTCTCATGTCCCTTTCTTTAGTGAATTCCTCTTTTACATTAGGATATACTCTGGTCCCACCAATATCAAACATTTGGTTTCCGGGTTCCTGAGATGATAGTTTCTTAATCTGATCGGCAAGGATAACACTGCTGGTAGATAATTTCCTTTCCCGATATTTTGGCACAATAAATCCAAAATACTCTGTTCCAACATTTCCACTATAGACATCCTTTAAAACAAGTTCTAACTTATAGCGACCAGAGGGTAGAGTAACTGACCGCTGGTATAAAGATGTTTCCTCAAGGATGGATCTTAAAGAAGAGTTAGGAATATCCTTATTGATTACATCCTCAAATACTTGAACAACTCGACCTGTTATTGTGGAAACTCGCCCAAAAATATTAATACGAGCCTGTTGCACCCCCTGTTTCTCTTTAAAAGTTATCTGGTTGTTTAGGATTTGAATCGTTGTAGAAACTAGTACTAAATTTTCAGAAATTTTAAAAAAGTCAGTACGCGAATTGAATGGTAGTAAATTGTATGAAAGTTTGGTATCAACAATTATTTCAAGATCTTTGAATTTTATCTTAGGTGGGCGTTGAAGTGCTGAATGCCGATAGAGTCTTTCAAATGCAGTATTACGCCGACTTAATTGACCTTGAGGTTCTCCAAACAGCATTCCAGAAGGATTGTTGAATCGGTCTTTTTTACTGGCTAGTCCAAGACTTTCCATGGTTGTAAGTCCCGCATTAGGTATATTAATCAAGGCATCTTTTTCGGAAGGATCCATCGTCATTCTGTATTCACCGGTCATAGTAGGATCAACGAATTCGATGATTACCTCGTTACCAAGATCGGCACCTTCTAGATGCCGGTACCGCCAAATTTCGAATGGAAATGTGTTGGTAGACCCACCACCTTCTTCAAAAGGCCGTTCATAATGGCCACCTGTTGGGTGAGATTCAATTTGATCTGGTGGCCCAAAAGTAATGTAAATACGTCCTCGATCTGTCATCCATCCTGGACGTCCTGAAAAGAAACGTTCATTAGAATAGGCAATACGACGATAATGTTCATTTCGATTTTCATTCAGGATTGAATCAGGTGAAGGATCCCGTCTTATCCAGAATTGTTCAATAAACTGGTAGCGTTCCTCATCGGTAGACAAACGATTGAATGCATTTTTCTCTTCTTCTGTGATGATGTACAAAACATCTTGTTGAATCCAATTTTTCAGATAAAGATCAGAGGTTTCAAGTTGCAATGACCGTGACTTCTCTAGGTCTTTTTTCTGAGCTTTGAGGGGGGAATATTTTAGGACCAACAAAACCATTAGTGAGCAAAAAAAGGTTAAGTTTACTTTTCTCCAAGTACTCACTGGATAAATCCAATATTTTATGGTATGTGTTAGAAAAATATAAGTTTACCAGCTTAAATTTAGAATGCAAGGTAGTTGAGTTAATTGGTATCAGTTCATAAAATAGGTTAACTGCTACCTTTATAGAATTTATTTCTATTGTTAATGTCTGCTATACGAGTTAGAGGATAAAATAGAAGGTGTCGGAGGGACTAAGGACTGTTTCTTAGAAAAAATTATGATCAGGATAAATTAGACTTAGGATTTTTATATGGTTAACTCTAGTCATCAGTGCCCATTATGCGGGGCACGTCGAGCCAAACGGTTTTGTCCGGCCAAGCTCTCACAAATTTGTCCAGTCTGTTGTGGAACTAAGAGAGAAGTAGAGATTGATTGCCCATCTGACTGTGTCTATCTCCAGTCAGGAAGGCAATATGAGAGTGGTAAAAAAGCTAAAAATAAACCAAATGAATCTTTTACAGAAAGACTTTGGAGTCAGAGTTTTCAGTCTAGAAATTTCGAGACCTTAGTAGGCCTCTGGTCGTTAATAAGAGATGTTCGTTCTCAGATCCCTGAATTGGTGGATATTGATGTTCGAGAAGTACTGAATAGGCTTATTCAAACCTATCAAACTCAGGAAGGAGGTATTTACTACGACCATCTCCCAGAAAGCTACACCCAGAAAACTTTATACAGGTCCCTAAAGTCTTTTCTTGAGGGCAAGCAAAATCAAGAAAATCTCACGGCATCTAGCCTTAAAACTGAAAATTTGTTGGATTGCCTGCAGCTAACTTTAGAAATGGCCGTACTGAAGCTTCGGTCACGTCCTAAAAGTCGTGCTTTTCTTGATCAGCTTAGTGAAATTGTGGCTAAAGCTTCTCCTACTAGTTCAGAAGAAAATAAACAGTCTGGAATCATTCTTCCCTGAAAAAATAGGGTAACAGAATACTAATTAGAAGCTAAAATAATTTAAAGTTCGGTTTGTTCATCAGTTTTTTGTATTGTTGCCAAAATCTTTTTTAAAGCAAAAACAGGGTTTGAACTAGCTGTAATTGGACGGCCAATTACTAAATGATCAGACCCTGCTTTGATTGAAGCTGCTGCCGTTGCAACACGATTTTGATCATTTAATGGACTACCGGAAGGCCGAATTCCTGGAGTTATTACTAATAGAGAAGATCCAAAGTGACGGCGTATTCGTGAAACTTCTGTTGGAGCAGCCACCAATCCATCAAGACCTGCCTCAATTGCTAGTCTTCCTAATCGGACAACTTGATTTGAAAGAGTATCTTGAATTCCTAATTTTTGTAAATCTGATGTTTCTAAACTTGTTAACGCAGTCACTCCTAAGACTAATGGACGTTTTATACCTGGCTTTGAGAATGATAAAGCGGACATTACTGCTGACATCATACTAAATCCTCCACTGGTATGAATTGTCAACATAGAAACTCCCATTTTTTGAGCAACTTGAACACTTTTTGCAGCTGTGTTTGGGATATCATGGAATTTAAGATCGAGAAAAACTTTCTCTCCCATTTCAATAATTTTTTTGATTATAGAAGGTCCCTCAGCTGAGAATAGTTGACTGCCAACTTTAAAAAAACCTACTTTCCCTTTCAAAAGTTTTACTAAATTAAGACTTTCAGCAGCTGAGTCATAATCTAGAGCTACAATAATCCGATCTTTAGCTTTCATCCTTGCGATCCTAAGTTAATTAATCTTTATCTCATTAGTCAGTTTGAAACTTTCCAATTAGTGAACTAATTTTAGAGAATTCTTTTTTTTCACAATAATTTTCAATGCCTTGGATAATTTTAAGTGAAACACGAGGATCTAAAAAGTTAGCGGTACCAATTTGAACTGCTTTTGCACCCAGTAATAGAAATTCTAAAGCATCATGTGCTGTTTGAATGCCTCCGATGGCAATAACTGGAAGATCAACGGTTTGTACCACTTGATGAGTCATTCTAAGAGCAATTGGCTTGATTGCTGGCCCAGACAGACCTCCTGTTATGTTTCCTAATCGTGGTTGGAATGTTTCGACGTCTACTGATAAACCAACAACCGTATTAATTAAGGATAAAGCATCAGCTCCTCCATCCTGTGCTGCCTTAGCCAAGACGGTTATGTCTGTTACATTAGGTGAGAGTTTGACAATTACTGGGCATTTTGACTCCTGTTTGATGACTTTGATTAAGTCATGTGTAGCCGAAGGATTTTCCCCATAAAGCTGACCATTTTTCTTTACGTTAGGACATGAAATATTAACCTCATATCCAGCAATTCCTTCCTCTTTATTTAAGATGTCAACAACTTGTAAATAGTCCTCGGAAGTATAACCAAAAATATTTGCAAAGATTTTTGTTTGATACCCTCTTAAGTAAGGTAGTTTATGCGATACAAAGTTACGAACTCCAATATTCTGTAAACCAATTGCATTAAGCATACCTGAAGCAGTTTCGTGAAGTCGAGGAGCTTGTGTCCCAAGCATTGGCTCTATGGACAGTCCCTTTACAACAATTCCTCCAAGAAGATTGAGGTCGATCAGCTGACCAAACTCTTCTCCATAACCAAATGTACCACTAGCTGTGATTACTGGATTCTTAAGAATGATGCCCGCAAATTCAGTGGTAAGATCAACCATAGATTTTCAGGCTATTAAATCATTTTAGGAGGAGTTATTGTACTTTTCTGATTATCTGTAGCAGTTTAACAGAACTTAGAAATTCTGTCGATTAAGGTTAGCCTAAAGCGTCATCAATTTTTGGTTCAGATCCCAAATTGTTTGTCCTTGATAATTCTTATTTAGCTAGATTAGTATCCTTTGAGTAAATAACCCAATAACATTCAATAAATAAAACTGAACAGAATAGAAAAAAATAAGTTTATTGGTTAGATTCGTTTAAAAGCTTTTAAGATTTCCGTCTTTTTATATCGGAGGATAATTGGTCTTCCGTGTGGGCAAGTTGTTGGATATTTTGTTTTAAGTAATTCATCAATCAGCCATATCATCTTGGAGTATTCTAAATGGGTATTAACTTTAATTGCTGCGTGGCAAGCAATTGAGGCAGCTATTTTTTCTTTTATTCGCTCTAGACTAACTTGTTGGGTTTCTTTCTCTAATCCATCTAATAGCTCGCCTAAAAGTTTTTTCAGATCTGCTTCAGTTAGATCAGCTGGAACGGATTTAATTGCTAGAGTTCGATGGCCAAAAGGTTCTACTTCAAATCCGCAAGAATTTAATTCTGTTGAGATATTTTCTAAAATAATTTGCTGTTGCGGTGTGAGTTCTACAATAAGTGGTAACAAAAGACCTTGGGTCTCTATTTTACCTTGTTGACGTTCACTGAGGATCTTTTCAAACAAAATTCTCTCGTGAGCTACATGTTGATCAATAATCAGTAGAGACCCTTTGTCACTGGCTACAATGAAGCTTTCTTCAATCTGCCCAAGTGGTTGAATGTCCCTGCAATTAGATATTTTAATGTCCTCTCCCTCCCTTGTCTGTTCTTCTCTTGAAATAAGTCCAGATGTTGCACAGAGGGGCGAGGAAATGGATGAATCAGGGGATTGAAAGGAAAGACGATTTCCCAGTACAGTATTCTTAAGTGAATGTGGGGATAGAGGTAACTCTGGCAGACCTTTTTTGAAATTATTAGAGGTCTTCTGAGAGGGTTGAGGAGTCCTCGGATTAACTTCCAATTTTTCAGGCTGAACAGAAAAAGGGGTTTGAAAACGAGCATTCATAAGTGCTTTTCGTATTGATTCTTGTAAAAAATCATGAATTAGGGACTGTCTTCGAAAACGAACTTCGGTTTTTGAAGGATGAACATTTACATCGACTTCGCTGTAGGGCATTTCTACAAAAAGTAAAGCAACAGGAAAAACTCCGGAAGGAAGAATACGTCGATATGCTTCAAGAAGAGCGTGAATAAGCATCTTATCTCGAACCATCCTTCGATTTACAAAAAAATAAAGAGAATTGCGATTTAATTTGTGAACATCAGGAGAAGAAACGAACGCATGAAGATAAATTCGTTCTTGATCAAATCTTTCTTTTGCTTGAGTTTGATTGGAGAATAAGGGCACTTCTGCTTCCAATTCAACTAATTGTTCTAATAAGTCAGAACCAAAAACTTGAAAAAGTCGTTCTTTCAATTGGACAACCGATTGGAAATTAAAAAGTTCTCTACCTGAGCTAGTTAGGGAAATACTATTTTCTGGGTATGCTAAAGCATACTGTGTAAGAACATTAACAATGTGACTGAGTTCAGTATTGTCTGCTCTTAGAAATTTCTTACGAGCAGGTACGTTGAAGAAAAGATCTCGAACTAAAACACTGGTGCCCTGTGGTCGAGCAATTTCTTTTACTCCGAGAATACGAGTACCAGCGATTTCTACAGA
>CAYWYX010000012.1:20819-35081 GCA_964462735.1 uncultured Acidobacteriota bacterium
ACTTTTAGGTTTTGAGCTTTAGCATCTAGTGAGTTTTCAATTAATTCTTTTACTACTGAAGCAGGACGTTCAACAACCTCACCAGCAGCAATTTTATTAGCTAATGACTCTGGTAATAAGCGAACTTTTGACATTTTTTCTTTTGAGAGGTTTTAATGAATCAACAATCAAATCCGTCAAGGCCTGGATAGATAAAACCTTTTTAAATAGGTATTCTTGGCTTAACAGGGAAACATCTCTTTTACTTAGCTAGTCATTCTGTTGGTTTGGTACTTGAATTTCTAAATCATCCAGTTGTTTTTGTTCCACTGGAGTAGGGCAATCGGCCATCATATCAAATGCTCTAGCCGTTTTTGGAAAAGCAATTACATCACGAATAGAATCTTCTCCTGTTAATAACATTACAATTCGGTCCAGACCTAAGGCTATTCCTCCATGGGGAGGGACACCGTACTGCAATGCTTTTAAAAAAAATCCAAATCGGTTTAAAGCCTCTTCCTTATTTATAGATAACGTTTGGAAAACCCTAGACTGTATATCCTGACGATGAATACGAATGGAGCCTCCCCCAATTTCCATACCATTTAGAACTAAATCATAAGCTTTAGCTCGGACAACAGTTGGATTCGAATTGATCTTATCCATATCTTCTTCAACGGGTGAAGTAAAAGGATGATGACAGGCAACGAATCTTTTTTCATTAGAGTCAAACTGAAACATAGGGAATTTTGTTATCCACAAGAAATTTGTTGCCTTGGGATCTTGGAGTTTTTCCTTTTTTCCTAAATACAATCGGACGGCACTAAGCGAATCAGAAACTATTTCTTTACTACCTGATACCAATAAGATTAAATCGCCATCCTTTGCCTCCGCTTTAACAACAATATTACGACAATAGTTTTCACCTAGCTTTTTCAACAGGGGGGATTGAATTTTAGGATCTACCACTTTTATATAAGCTAAGGTTTCTGCACCAAAAACATTAGCTGTTGAAGTCAACTCGTCAATCTGTTTTCGCGAATAAACAGCACACCCAGGGACACGTAGACCTTTAACTAGTCCACCTTCTTTGAGAGTGTTTTGAAAAGGTGGAAAATCCGTTCCAGCAAGAGTAGAGCTAAAATCAATTAATTCTAAACCAAAACGAGTATCTGGTTTATCGGTTCCATACCGGTCCAAAGCTTCCTCATAGGAAAGAGAGGGGAATGGAGTTTGGATTGTAACTCCATTCACCGCAAAAATTTCAGTCATTAATGGCTCAACAATTTTAAAAATATTTTCAGGTTTAACAAATGACATTTCAATATCAATTTGAGTGAATTCGGGTTGTCGATCGGCACGTAAATCTTCATCTCTGAAGCAACGAACTATCTGAAAATAACGGTCCATTCCTGCTATCATTAGCAATTGTTTGAAAAGTTGTGGAGATTGGGGGAGTGCATAGAAACTCCCTGAATGGAGACGTGAAGGAACTAAAAAATCCCGTGCCCCTTCCGGGGTTGATTTTGTTAAAAAAGGAGTTTCGATCTCATAAAACTTTTGTTTGTCGAGAAAATTTCTAATTGCCATGGTGATTTGATGTCGTAGCTTAAAATTTTGATGAAGTTTTGAACGGCGAAGATCGAGATAGCGGAACTTGAGGCGTAAGTCATCAGAAATTGCTGTATCATCTTCAATAGGGAAAGGAGGAGTTTCAGAATCATTTAGTATTAGTAGTGATGACGCCAATACTTCAATTTCCCCAGTAGAAATCGATGGATTCACTGTTTCGGCTTGACGTTTTAAAACCCTACCTCGAACGGCAATAACATACTCTGAGCGCAACTGCTTAGCTTTTTGGTGTACTTCCAAAGATTGTTCTGGATTAAAAAGAACTTGAGTAATTCCTCCACGATCACGTAGATCTATAAAAATAAGATGTCCTAGATCTCGTCTTCTAGCCACCCATCCCATTATGACAATTTCCTTACCAGTATCGGTCAACTGGAGTTGTCCACAATCATGTGTTCGTTCAAAGTTTTCTAAAGAATCCAATTCCAAAGTTAATCTCCTATCTCCACTAAGTTAGTTTTCCAACCCATTTTCAATCTTGTAAAAAATTTCTTTTTCCTCCACTAATATTTGTATTCCATCGTGCATTCGTTTTAAAGGATATTCCCCAGATTCTAACTCTTCACTACCTATGATTAACGTATATTGGGTCCTTAGTTTATTTGCCAGACGCATGGCACTTTTCAAACTACGTGGAGTGAAATCCAGTAAACATCGCAGTCCTTGATTTCGAAGGTTTTGTGCCACAAGGGTTGCTTTTTTAAATCCTTCTTCACCAAGAGGTGCTAACAAAACAGTCGAAGGTTTTGGGGTCAAAGAAGAAAACTTTTCCTGAAGCAGTAGAATAATTCTTTCTATTCCAAGAGCAAAGCCAAAACCTTGAGTAGACTGTCCCCCAAGAATCTCTGCTAACCCATCATATCGGCCCCCTCCAACTAAAGTATTCTGAGCACCCAATGCTGTACTCGTAATCTCAAAAGTAGTTCGGGTATAGTAGTCAAGGCCCCGAACAAGTTGTGGAGCAACTTTGTATTTAATATTTCTGTCTTTAAGGTATTGTAGAAATTGTTCGAAGTGTTTTTGACAAGGTTGGTCTAAAAAATCTAAGATGGATGGCAATGATTTAATGATCAACTGGCAGGATTCTGTCTTACAGTCAAGAACCCGCAATGGATTCGTTAGTGCTCGCCTTTGACAATCAACACAAAAATTAGCCTGTGTTTTGGTGAGTTCAGTTTTCAATGTCTTAAGATAATTAGGTCTACAATGGAAACAACCAATAGAGTTTAAAAGTAACTCAGTATTATCGATCCCAACACGGCTTAGAAAAAGCTGTAACATCTCAATGACCTCAGCTTCGATTGCTGGATGGTCTGAGCCGAGGACCTCAACACCTAATTGATGAAACTGTCGAGAACGGCCTTTTTGTGGGCGTTCTCGACGAAACATAGGTCCAAGATAATATAGTTTTAAGGTTTGGGGATCGTTATAAAGTTGATGTTCAAGATAAGACCGAACCACTGAGGCTGTACCTTCAGGACGAAGGGTGATTGATCGATTATTTCGGTCTAAAAAGCTATACATTTCTTTCGAAACAATATCGGTATCTTCACCAACACCTCTAATAAACAATTCTGTATTCTCAAAAATTGGTGTTCGAATCTCCGAAAATCCATAAAGTAGTAAAATCTCCCGAGCGATATTCTCAACTTGGTTCCATATTTCCGATTCTGGTGGCAAAATATCACGAGTTCCTTTTATAGCACGAATCACTATTTTTCATTCCTTTAGGTTACTTTAAAGTAGGAATCATAACAGTAGTGTTTTTAATAAAGACAGCCTTTTCATTTCTTAAATAATTAATCTAAACTTTGATAGACCATGAAGCCTCAAAGCCTCTAATGAATTCTACATGTATTTTCCAGTTGCTGTTATTAATCGATGTTTCCAATAAACCACTAAACGTAACATAAGAAATCATTAGTAGGCAAGCAGCCGTTTGGCTGCTAAATCCCGCAAAAATAGGAATAAGTTAAAAAGTTTTAGTCCCTGAGAAAATAAGTACAATTTGTTTTAACACTTACTGCTTACACAAGAGATTATCCGTCTATGACTATGGTATTATTCCACAACTGCGGGTTTCAATACGTTTGAATTCGTGCTCGTGGGTATTTCCACCTAGTAAAATCAATTTCTTGATCAATTGGATGAGACTGATTAGGTTAAATGGTCATTCTTGTTAAGGATTTAAAAAATCTTTATTAAAAAAATTGTTTAAATGAAGTTAGTTAAATGAAAAAAGACTGGTCCCAAAACGATTTATTTAAGGAACTGATTCGAGAGCCAAGAAGAACTCGGTGGATCTGGTTAGTCTATTTCTTCCTTTATGCTGTTGCGATTCCTTGGTATTGGCCAACTGGATATCGTGGTCCACTTATTTTAGGGTTCCCACTTTGGATCGTTGTTTCCATTTCTTGCGTCATATTACTTGCTTGCTGGACCTGTTTGGTGATTTTTCGCTACTGGCAAATGGGAACAGGAGATAATTCTCGTGGAAAATAGTAACAATCCAGTTTTGTTTGGTTGGGATGCGCTAGTTACGATTGTACTTTATCTGTTTTCGATGATCTTTGTAGGGTGGCTAGCCCGTCGAAAGCGTCGTAACAATAATTTAACCGATTTTTATCTAGCTGGTCGATCATTAGGGGTCGTTGCACTTTTTCTTAGCCTTTATGCAACCCAGTACAGTGGTAATACACTATTTGGTTATACTGGAACTGCCTACCGGATAGGTTTTGGTTGGACCGTTTCCTTGTTATTTATGTTTTCGGTGATTGTAGGGTATTTACTGTTTGCCCCAAGGCTTGTTATCTTGGCCCGGAGTTATAATTTTATTACCCCTGGAGATTACATTACTTATCGGTTTAGGTCTACTGCACTTACCCTAGTAACTACACTATTGATGATTTATGTATTAGCCAACTATACCTTAGCTCAACTTAAGGCTATGGGAGCAGCAGTTCAGGGCATTACTCAGGGGCATGTTCCTGCAGCGTATGGGATTGTACTGTTAGCAATTATCATGGTGATTTACGAAACCTTAGGGGGAATGCGCAGCGTTGTTTGGACCGATATTATTCAGGGTATTATGTTGCTTATAGGATTTTTGGTACTTCTTTTTTTGATTCCTAGTCTGGCTGGGGGATTGCCAACAGTGGTGGAGAAACTTAGTCAAATTGATCCTTCAAAAATTCAAGTTCCTTCTCTTGAAGGTTGCAACACTTGGCTAAGTTATGTTTTTCTTTTTGGATTTGGGGCAGCCATCTATCCCCAGGCAATTCAACGCCTTTATGCTAGTCGTTCATTAAATGTTTTGAAAAGATCTTTGGCTTTAATGACCTTTATGCCTCTGACAACCGCATTAATTGCAACAATTTGTGGGGTAGTTGGGATTATAGTGCTCCCAGAGGTCAATTCAGGAGAAACGGATCAGGTTCTTTCTCTTATGTTAAGTTTGATTCTAAACAAATCACTTTTAGGCTATTGGGTAGTTGTGTTTATTTTTGCTGCGGCTCTAGCGGCTTTAATGTCTACAGCTGATTCGGCTTTGCTTTCAATGTCTTCGATGATCACTAAAGATATCGTTAAGGTTTATTTTTTACCTAAAAGTAGTGAGGCCCATTTGACTTTAGTAGGCAAATGGGCCTCGTGGGTAATTGTAGCCCTACTAGTCTTAGTTGCTATTAGTACCCAAACAACATTGATTCGACTCCTTGAGCTTAAGTTTGAGGTGCTTATTCAAATTGCCCCTTGTTTTTTTTTAGGTTTGTATTGGGAACGACTCAACGGCAGGACAGTGTTGGTGGGTTTGTTAGCAGGTTTATTAGTTGGACTTGGTTTAACTGGTCTGGGGTATGCTCGAGTTCTAGGTTTTCACGCTGGTGTTATAGGTTTGTTAGTTAATTTTACTTGTTGTTTGGTAGGCACTGCATTGTCGACAACAAACTACCACAAAAACAAAAAACCTGAAGATTCTCGGATGCTTAGACCTCTAGATGCAGCCTAAATCAATTTATCTATGACATTAGGGGAATATTTTAATTAGATTCAGGGAACTGAGACTTATTTTTCTGATCAAATAGGGGATAAAATGAAGTCGATTGTCTTTGACCAAATTCTGCAAGTAAAGGATATTCCTAAGCCAGTTTTTGATGGGGGTGAAAGTGTAGTGCGAGTAATCCAAGCTGGTATTTGCAATACTGATCTTGAGATTACCAAAGGATACTACGGATTTAAAGGGGTACTCGGTCACGAATTTGTTGGAGTGGTAGAATCTTCACAAACCCCTTCCTTAGTGGGGACACGGGTGGTTGGTGAGATTAATGTGTCTTGTGGTAATTGTGATTTTTGTCTCGTGGGATTGACAAGACATTGTTCTTGTCGAACGGTATTAGGAATTTTTGGTCGCGATGGTGCTTTTAGAGAATTTCTGACTCTCCCTGAAAAAAATTTACATCGAATACCTGAATCGATTTCCGACGATGCTGCAGTTTTTGTTGAACCAATTGCTGCTGCTTGCGAAATTATGGACCAAGTCTCTTTCAAAAGTGCTGACAAAGTGGCTATTTTAGGTGATGGAAAACTTGGACTTTTAGTGACGATGGTTCTAGCTCAGGCAAGAAAAGTAAATGGACTTTCTGAAAAAGTGACATTAGTTGGCAAGCATCCTAAAAAAATGAATTTAGTTCAAGACCTTGGTGTTCATCTTGTTGAACGTGATTCAGCAACTGCTTTAGGAAAAAAATTTGATCTCATTATAGAGGCTACAGGATCACCGGAAGGTTGGACTTTAGCTTTAAGCCTACTCAAGCCTAGAGGTACCTTGGTTTTAAAATCGACCTTCAATAATCAGATGAGCTTTAATACAGCCCCCCTGGTAGTTGATGAAATTACGGTAATTGGTTCTAGATGCGGTCGTTTTGAGGCAGCCATAGAGCTACTAGAAGAAAAGAATTTAGATCCTACTCCACTATTACAACATACTTTAGGTTTGGACGAAGCCCTGAAGGCTTTTGAGTTAGCTGGGCACCCTGAAGTTTTAAAAGTTACCTTACAAATAGATGCTTGTGGGAAAATGTAGATAAAAGAGTTTTATTAGGCAGTTTAATATAGAAATAGAGAAAAGAAAGGCCTTTAATTTTTTTTTAGGGCTAGTAGAATTCTTAAAGTAGATGCATTTCTTTATTTTTTAATTCCTTAATTTGATCGCGGAACTTAGCTGCTTTTTCAAATTCAAATTGTTTAGCAGCCTCCTGCATTTGGGATTGTAGCTTAAGAATATGTTCTTCAATTTGCTTTGGAGAGTGAAACTCCAAATCTTTGAAATCAGAAAGTAGATCGATGTAATCTCCTTGTACAACATCCACAAAGCTCATATCCACAGGCTTTAAAATAGATTTAGGAGTGATATTATGTTGCTGGTTATATAAAAGTTGTTTTTCCCGACGACGGTTGGTTTCGTCAATTGCTTGTTGTATTGACTTAGTTATTCGATCAGCATATAGAATAGCTCTTCCTTTGATATGGCGTGCAGCCCTACCAATGGTTTGAACTAAAGAATCACGTGATCGTAGAAACCCCTCTTTATCTGCATCTAGAATAGCTACCAAGGATACCTCTGGTAGATCAAGTCCTTCACGTAATAGATTGATACCGATCAAAACATCAAATTCTCCAAGTCTTAATCCCCTAAGTATTTTGATTCTTTCTAAGGTTTCTATTTCTGAGTGCATGTATCGACAGCGAATACCCACTTCCTGATAGTATTCAGAAAGATCCTCTGCCATACGCTTAGTTAGGGTAGTTACCAAGACCCTTTCTTTTTGTTGTTCTCGTAAGCGAATTTCATGGAGTAAATCATCTATTTGACCCTTGACAGGTTTAACTTCTACTTTTGGGTCAACCAAGCCTGTTGGACGAATAATCTGTTCAGTGACAACTCCACTAGTTTTTGTTAACTCATAAGGGCCAGGTGTAGCTGAGACATAAATTACCTGATTAAGCCGCTCCTCAAATTCTTCAAACTTAAGTGGTCGGTTATCTAAAGCAGAAGGTAAACGAAAGCCAAAATTTACCAGATTTTCCTTGCGGGATCGATCTCCAGCATACATCCCTCTAACCTGTGGAATAGTTTGGTGACTTTCATCCACAAAAATCAAGTGATCCTGTGGTAAGTAATCAAGAAGAGTCGGTGGAGGCTCTCCAGGTTGGCGACCAGAAAGGTGTCGTGAGTAGTTTTCGATCCCGTGACAAAACCCGATTTCTTTCATCATTTCTATGTCAAACATTGTCCGTTGTTGGAGTCGTTCAGACTCTAACAACTTTCCTTGCCTTTCAAGTTTTGGTTTCCAAACCGCTAGTTCCTCTTTAACAGTACTAATGGCTTTGAGCAAAGTTGGCCGCGGCATCACATAATGTGATTTAGGATAGATAGGTAGTTGTTCATAGGAAGCATGGACGTCACCACGGATAGGATCAATCTGTGAAATTGAATCGATTTCATCACCAAAAAGCTCAATTCGGTAGGCGCAGTCATCATAGGCTGGAAACACTTCAATACAATCACCACGCACTCGAAATGTACCTCTATGAAAGTCACTCTCAATCCGCTCATACTGAATTTCTACGAGTTTTCTTAGAATACTTTCCCGAGAAATTTTTTGACCTCTTGTTAATAAAATAAGCATTCCGTAGTAGGCTTCAGGGGAGCCAATTCCATAAATGCAACTGACACTAGCTACAATTATACAATCACGCCGTTCAAATAGAGACCGAGTGGCTGACATTCTCATCTTATCAATTTCATCATTTATTGTAGATTCCTTCTCAATATAAGTATCTGTTGCAGCAATGTAGGCTTCAGGCTGATAGTAATCGTAGTAGCTCACAAAGTACTCAACAGCGTTGTCAGGAAAGAATCCTCGAAACTCCTGACAAAGTTGAGCAACAAGTGTCTTGTTATGTGCTAGGACTAGAGCTGGTCGATTCATTTTTTCAATGACTTTAGCCATTGTATAGGTTTTTCCTGAACCGGTAACTCCAAGCAGTACCTGATGTGTTTCTCTATTTTTGAGGCCACCAACTAATTTGTTTATGGCCTGTGATTGATCACCTTTGGGGTGAAATTGAGTAACCTTAAATTTTCTATTAATTTGCATAAGCATTACTCTCTGTTGAAAAATTAGTAACGGATCACTATATTCGAATTAACTATGTTATGTAGTCTTTGCTTTAAGGCTTTTTAAGAAGTATAGTGGAAAGCTTTTTATTATTAGTGAAAGGTCATTATTACTTTAACTTTTTTGTTTTCTGATCAATTGGTTTAGAGCAAATTGTACCATCTGAGCTAGGAGTGCTCATTATAATACAAAAGATATTAAGGAATTCAGGCAGGATTAGTTACATTCTGTTAATTCTTAAAGATTAAAAGATTATCCTTCATAGCGGCGGAATAAAAGCGTAGCATTGGTTCCACCAAAACCAAAAGAGTTAGAAAGAACATAGTTAATATTTTGTTTCCGAGCTTGATTTGGTACGTAATCCAGATCACAGTCAGGATCAGGACATCTGTAATTAATCGTAGGGGGAATGATTTGGTGGTGTAATGCTAAAACAGAAATTCCTCCCTCCAATCCTCCAGCTGCTCCCAACAAGTGTCCGGTCATAGACTTCGTTGAACTAACCAGTAGATGGTAAGCATGTTTACCAAAAGTACGTTTTATGGCTTTAGTTTCATTGCGGTCATTAAAGGGGGTTGAAGTTCCATGGGCATTGATGTAATCAACTTGTTCTGCTTGAATATTGGCATCTTTAAGCGCATTGGTCATTACCTGATAAGCTCCTTCTCCATCTTCTGAAGGTTTAGTGATGTGGAAAGCATCTCCCGACATTCCATAACCTACGATTTCTGCAAAGATTGTGGTACCACGCTTTTTTGCCATCTCCATTTCCTCAAGAATCAAAATCCCTGCACCTTCTCCAATAACAAATCCATCTCGATTCTTGTCAAAAGGTCTAGAAGCTTCTTCTGGTTTCTCATTTTGGGTTGACAGTGCCCGCATAGAGGCAAATCCTCCTACACTCATTGGAGTGATCGCAGCTTCGGAGCCTCCACAAAGCATAATATCAGCTTCTCCCCGGGCAATAATTCTAAAAGAGTCACCGATGGCATGAGAACCAGAAGAACAAGCAGTACAAGTAGCTGTATTGGGCCCTTTAGCACCGAAACGAATAGAAATTTGTCCAGCTGCTAGATTTACAATTGAGGAGGGAATGAAGAAAGGAGAGATTTTTCTTGGACCACCAGTTAGTAGTGCAGTATGTTCTCTTTCAATTGTTGAAAAACCACCAATACCTGAGCCGACATGGACTCCAAAGCGTGGGGCCAGTTCGGAGGTTATTTTTAAGGATGCTGATTCCACTGCGAACTGGGATGCTGCAACTGCATACTGAATAAACGGGTCCATTTTTTTGATATCTTTTTTAGGCATCCAGTTAAGGGGATCGAATCCTTTAACTTCCCCAGCTATTTGTACGCTAAACTGATGAGTATCAAACCGTGTGATTGGTCCAATGCCACATTCACCTTTCAATAAGGCTTCCCAGTTTTGTTGAGTGCCTATGCCTAGTGCTGATACTAGACCAATTCCTGTCACTGCCACTCTTCGTTTCAACTTTTTCCCCTTGTCCTAACTTTTTTATGTGAAGGATTATGGAAGCTTTAAGTTAGATATTTATCCATCAAACATCATTTAGCATTAGCTTCAACATAGGTAATTGCATCTTGTACAGTTTGAATTTTTTCGGCATCTTCATCAGGAATTTCAATTTCAAATCCTTCTTCGAAAGCCATAACCAATTCAACGGTGTCTAGAGAGTCTGCCCCTAAGTCATCTACAAAGGAGGCAGTTGGTGTAACCTCTGACTCATCGACTCCCAATTGTTCTGCTATTATCTGTTTAACCTTTTCTTCTACTCCGGAAGTGCTCATTCTTGTATCCTCCTCGATCGATATTGAGTTAACTTTATTACTTTTATATGTTAATAGGAATAAAGCTGAAAGTAGTCTAAAATTTTCAATCTTTAACTTAAGTATTCAATCGTACAATCAAATCTAAGACCCCCTTATTAAATAAAATTCAAAACCTTTGGTAAAAAACATTTTAATGTTGCCATCAGGTTTCTAAAAAGGCAAGTTGCTAGCGATACTTCATTATAATTGGGACTACATATATAGTCCTCCATTAATGTTTAAAACTTCACCAGTAATATAACTGGCTTCATCAGAAGCGAGAAATTTTACTCCATAGGCAATCTCACGGTCTACTCCAATTCGACCGATTGGAATTTTATCAAGCAATTTGGATGTAGTTGCCTCCGAAAGTCTTTGTGTCATTACCGTGTCAACAAATCCTGGGGATATTGCGTTGACAGTAATATTCCGAGAAGCTACTTCTTGGGCTATTGTTTTTGTAAAGCCAAGAATACCTGCCTTTGAAGCAGCGTAATTAGCTTGTCCTGCATTACCAGTTGTTCCTACAACTGAGGATATATTTATGATACGACCATATCGCTGTTTCAGCATAATCTTGATAGCCACTCTTGTAACAAAAAATATTGCAGTAAGATTGGTCTCTATTACAGTCAACCAATCTTCTTCTTTCATTCTTAATAATAAATTATCCTTTGTAACTCCAGCATTATTGACAAGAATGTCAATTTTTCCAAAAGACTCCAGGGCTTTAGCAAAAGCCATTCTGATTTGATCTGGGTTTGTGACATCCATTTTGATTGGTAATACTTGACCTCCTTGGGATTCTATTTCAGAGGCAACTTCATTTAATGTAGTTAAATTACGTCCTGTTATAATCACCTTAGCTCCAGCTTCAGAAAGAACGCAGGCACAGGCTTTTCCTATTCCACGAGACCCTCCGGTAATAAAGGCAATCTTATCTTGGAACAACGGAACCTCCCTTATATAGATCAATTCATTGCTGCTACAACCTTTTCGAGACTCTTAGTATCCTCTACATTTAAGAGTTCAACAGATCGATCATTTTGCCTAACTAGCCCGGAAAGAACTCTTCCCGGACCAACTTCCACAAACCTTCCTACACCTTTTTTAATCAGAAACTGAATTGTTTCGCTCCAACGAACGGGGGCACAAACTTGTCTTAACAGAGAATTAGCAATCTCAGATTTGTGTCTAATTTCCGTGGCATCTACATTGTTAACTAGAGGCACTTGGAGATCTGAAAAGTTAATTTTGTTTAAATCTTTTTCTAGTTTTTCTTGGGCAGGATGCATTAAAGGAGAGTGAAATGGAGCACTAACTGACAAAAGAATAGCTCGTTTTGCTCCCCATTCAGATGCAAGAGCAATAGCCCGTTGTACTGCCTTAGAGGATCCAGAAATAACAATTTGGCCTGGGGAATTTAGATTAGCCGGAGTTAGAACTTCTCCCTGAGCTGAATCATGACAGAGGGAATTAACTTCATTGATTTTTAAACCTAAGATAGCTGCCATTGCACCATCCCCAACGGGAACTGCTTCCTGCATATATTTACCTCTTTTTCTTACAGTTTGAACAGCATCAAATAATGAAAGAGCGCCAGCAACTACTAAAGCTGAATACTCACCTAAGCTGTGTCCTGCAACAAAGTGGGGTTTTATTCCCCGAACAGTTAAAACGGTAGATGCGGCAATTGATACTGCAAGAATTGCTGGTTGTGTGATTTCAGTAAGCTGTAAATCCTCTGCTTTTCCATGAAAACAAAACTTTTCGATTGAAAATCCAAGTATTTTACTCACTTTAGTAAAAATTGCTTGGGCCTCAGCGAAGTTGGTAGCTAGGTCACGACCCATTCCTGGGTACTGAGATGCTTGACCAGGAAAAATAAATGCGACTTGATTATTCATAAAAATAAACTACCACGAATTATTTCTTAATAATGAGGTATTTTTAAGAACTATATACGTTAATTTCTTTTTCAATTCTTTCATTGACCTGATTAGTACAAAAATCTACAGCTACACGAACTGCATTCTTAATCGCTTTTGGGGTTGAATGGCCATGACAAATAATAACTGCTCCTTTAACTCCTAGCAAAGGTGCTCCTCCATACTCTGAATAATCAACTCGGGTCATAAAGTCCTGAAAAGCTCTACGTGGGAGTAGGGCTCCAATTTGGGAACTGCGGTATGCAGAAAGATCTTTTTTCAATAAATTAGTAACCATTTCTGATAACCCTTCACTAACTTTAAGAGCAACATTACCAATGAAACCGTCACAGACAATTACGTCCATTTCGCCTTTGAAGACATCACGGCCCTCGATGTTACCTATAAAATTTAAAGGAGCGTTTTGTAAAAGTTGAAACACTTCTTTAGTTAGTTCATTACCTTTAATCTCTTCTTCACCGATTGACAATAAACCTACTCGAGGCTGAGCAATACCTAAAATTAATCGAGCAAAACTTTCCCCCATTACAGCAAATTGAAACAATTGGTTAGCTTTACAATCTACATTAGCACCTACATCTAATAAAAGCGCAGGACGTTCCTTGGCTGTAGGTAAGAGTGCAGCCAAAGCTGGGCGATCTACTGTGTCCAAAACTCCAAGAATTAACTTAGCTGTAGCTAAGGAAGCTCCCGTGTTACCGGCACTGACGATACCGCTTACTTGCCCTTCACGTACTAAGTGAGTAGCTACTCGGATGGAGGAATCTTTTTTTTTTCGGAGAGCTACTGTTACTGATTCTCGCATCGAAACAACTTGACTAGCATGAACTATGTCTATAGATAAACCTTTGGTTGAGTGCTTTTTCAGTTCTTGTTCAATTTGTTTTCTGTTACCAACAAGAGTAATGCCAATCTGCAGTTCTCGAGCTGCAAGCACTGCTCCATGTACTTCAGTTTGAGGAGCATTATCTCCCCCCATGGCATCAAGAGCTATTTGGATCATAGGTGAAATTGATCCCCAAAAATCTCCTATACTAGCAGGAGAGAACGCTACAAGTATAAGGTTAGGAAATTAAATAGAGGACGGTAAGTATCACTAAAATTAACCAACAGTCACGCAATCAAAAAGGTTATCTAATAAACCTTAAATTTAAATAGAAAGCCACCGTTTGTTATTTTTCACCAATTTCAATAACCTCTCGTCCCTGATAATAACCGCAATGTAGGCAGACTCGATGCGGTAGTTTAGATTCATGACAATTTGGGCATTCCGAGGCTGACCTGACGGATAAAAAATCGTGAGATCGTCTTTTGTTACGGCGTGATTTTGAATGACGGCGTTTTGGGTTTGGCATTAAAGTTTCCTTAGAAGAGGACAACCCTTTGATGAACTAATTTTTCAATTTCAATAATGGAGTTAAACGTGGATCCACTATTATAATCTCACAGGTACAGTTACTGTGGTTTTTATTTTGCCCACATTGAGGGCAAAGTCCTTGGCAGTTCTCTTGACATAAGGGCTTCATGGGAATACTTAAGAGAATTTGTTCACAAATAATATCATTTACTTCAATAAAATATCCTGAGAAAAATGCTATGTTTGTATCTTCACTCTTAAGAGTAGTAGCTCCAACTGAGGGTTGATGGGCACTAGATCGATAGTCCTGATTGATATTTACTGCCAAAGGGTAG
>CAYWYX010000012.1:35181-41108 GCA_964462735.1 uncultured Acidobacteriota bacterium
AATTTATTATAGCTGAGAGCCTAGGGTTGTCAACTTGAAAAGACTCTACGAATCCTTTCCAATAAATTCTTTGTTTTTAAGAATAGTTGGTGTTCAAAGATTAAGTGGTAGGGATTTAATGGACGAAATCAATAACAACCTTGAATAATTTAATTAGAATGAATGATCCTTTTTAAGCAGAAGTATGTAAGGAATTTAGTTTTTCCTGGTAACTCTTATTTAGAATAGTTTTTAATAATGGATTACCGATTTCGGTTTGGTCAATTCGTTCCTGAATTTCTTCGAGTTCCTCTAGGTTTTGGCTTTTTTTAATAATTTGTTTAAAGTAGCTTAAATCACCTATTGTCATGATCTCCTGACTTTCTTCGTCTTCAATAATGGCTAAATTAGATTCAGGAAGAATGCTACGGATCTTACCATATAGTTGTTCCCGGTAATCCAAATTCTTTTCTCCTAGATCAGGGTGAAACCATTCCGCGGTCAGATCCCCCTCACCTTTATCAATGTTTACCTCAGTATAAATTTGAGGTTCTTGGGCACTCATGCCGAGGACAAGTTTCTCTATTTCATCAACTATGTTGGGTTTTGAGTAAACAGTAAGAATGGTTACTTTCATTTTCTCTCGTCCACCTTAAAAGGATCAAATTATTCTTAATATTCTATCAGGAAATTATAAAAACAAACTTATAGGAATCCAACTATTTTCTTGTTTCATGTTTGTCTGGTTAGATTCCCACTTCCAAATCAACATAAAAATATCAACCTAGGTAATTACTATATTAGAGTTCAAATTTAAAAGACATCTAGTTAACATCAAATTAATTATTTTTTATAGATAAAAAATCAGGCTGAAAATTTGTTAAGGTATCTTTCAACCCAGATTGTCTGTTCACCTGTTGCTTAATGGCTTCCTGTAAAATAGATTGAGTTCCCCATATTTCTGCTCCTTTTCGGGCACGTGTGACTGCTGTATAAATTAACTCTCGTGTTAAGACTGGGGAGGAATAAGTTGGCAGTACCAAGAGGATTCTGTCAAATTCTGATCCTTGGCTGCGATGAACAGTAATGGCATAAGCTGTCTGATGGTTAGGGAGCTGTCTTAGTGGAATACTTCTAAATTGCCCACCTCCGAGGGGAAAGAATGCTTTCAAAACATCCTCTCTATTTCTGGTATCATCCTTGGTAGGAAAAACAAGGCCAATATCTCCATTAAAAACTTTCAGTTGGTGGTCATTCTGGGTGATTAGAATTGGTTGACCTTGATACCAATAACCTCGTGGACGGATCAGACCAGCTTGTTCCAATATATTTTCGGCAAGTCTATTGACGGTCTCAACTCCTCCAATACCCTTTGAGTGTGTACATAGGATCTGAAACTGATTAAATAATTCCCATTTTTCTTCAATAGAATTAGCTTTTAAGTAATTGGTTCCCTTTTCCAAAATGACGGTTTCCAGATAATCTTTCAACATCTTTTTATTAGGGACTTCTTTCCAGGTAATATCGGGTAGCTGCGTGTCTAACAAAATACCAAGGGCTGGTTGTGCATTGCCTTGGTTAACCTCCTTACTAAACTTGTCAATGCCACTTCCTTCTTTAAACCGATAACTTTGGTTTAAAGTGACGACCAAGTCAGGTAAAGTAACGTTTGGGGTTCCAATGGTTTTGAGTTCGGTAGTCACCCCCAGAACTTCTCTAGCTTGGTTAACGAATTCCTTTGAGAAAAATGCCCCTGCTGTTTTATCACAAAGCTGGCCTAAAACTGTTCCAGACATAACTGAGGATAGTTGGTCAACATCACCTAGAAGGATTAACCGTGTTTGTTTACTTAAAGCTTCGACAAGTTTTGCCATGAGTGGAAGATCAATCATTGATGCTTCATCTACCACCACAACGTCGTAGGGTAACAGATGGTCCTTATTAAAGAGATAGCGGGTCGTTTCTTTTGAGGCTCCGAGGAGTCGATGGATTGTCGTAGCTTCTGTAGGAAGAATATCCCGAATAGAACTTGAACAATCGATTTGATTCTTGATAGATCTAATCGATTCTTGTAGTCGGGCAGCAGCCTTGCCGGTTGGTGCTGCAACAGCCACTCGCAAATCCTTACAATGTTCTAGTAAAAGTACCAAGATTTTTACTACAGTAGAGGTTTTTCCAGTCCCAGGTCCCCCAGTAATCATGACAAAACGATGCTTCATTGCAGACAACCCTGCAATCACTTGCCAGTCAGTTCCTCGATTATTTTTTTTTGTGAATAATCGGTGTATTCCTTGGCGTAGTTTTTCCCGATTAACCTTATCTGTAGGACAGCTTATTCTCGAAATAACAAAGTCAGCTACTTGTTTTTCGTATTGCCAGTAACGGTATAAATAGACCCGATTAGCAGAATCCATTATCAACGGTCGATATTCTCCAGGGCTTCCAACTGCTTCTGAATTTCTCAAGCTTGAGACCCAGTCTTCAAGAAGGGGGCATTGCATTGTTTTAGATCCTTCAGCATTTAAATCTATTTTTCTATTGGCTGTTGAATTAAGGTCCAAACATACATGCCTCTGTTGGACTGCTTGACTAGTAAGGGCAGCTGCCATCCATAGTTCATGATCCTTTCTTCCCACGAGGTTGACAATGAGATTAGCAAAGTGGCGGTCCAAGTGATTCAATTTAAAGATGTGTTCCTCTGTATCTTCTAACTGAATTTTGGATTTACTTGTTTCTTTCCTGGGCATATTAGTTATTAAGTTAATTCCCTAATTTGATAAATTTCTAAATATTAGACGATTCCTTTGGAGGATAAACTGGATTTGGCGTTAAACACTGATCTAAAGCCAAAATTAAATCACGGGAGGGAGAATCTCTAAAAATTCCAAATTTTGATCCTTTTTCTGGATCTATTCCCCGTAGGAAAATGTAGAAAATTCCTCCAAAGTGACGATCATAGTCATACATTGGAAGTCGAAATGACAAGTAACGATGCAAAGCAACCGTATAGAGGTGATATTGTAAAAAGTAAAATTCTTTTTCCATAACTTTCGTTAAAATTTTCTGTTTGTAATCAGCTAGTTGGTTGCCAAGGAAATTGGATTTCCAATCTACCAGAAAATACCGGTCATTCGACCAAAAAACCATGTCAATGAAACCTTTCATCAAACCCTCTCCTGGGGCCATCTGCAATTGATCTAAATTTTTTGAAAAGGATCTTGATAGTTGAGAAACTCCATGGAAATTAAATACTTCTTGTAACTTTTTAAGGCTCGAGTTGACAGTAGGAAAAGCGTAGGCTAATTCATGTAGGCGCTGGTTGGATGCTAAACCTGCTAAGACTAAGTCATTTCCATTGTTCAAAAGGGGCGCAGATAAAACTCGGTCAATCATCTGACAAACTGGATCACACCAAACCTCTTCAAAACCGAATTGTCTTAGTTTTTCTCTAACTAAGTTTTGACGAGAAAGGACTGACTGGGGGTTAAAATCTATGGATTCAAAAAGTGAATGAAAAAATTTTCCAGCTTGGAGACCCTTTGGAAAATTCATAATTGAAAATTCTGGAGTAGCAGTCATTTCCTCGATCTCTATTAAACCTGGTAACGAGCCATCCCTGTCTGGGAACTCTGCTGTCTCATTTCGTCCGGAGATTAAAGAGCTGAAGCTATAAATACCCCAGGGTTTTGGGTCTATTCCTGTAAAGTCTCGACATTGATAGTCATTCGCAGGATCCATGTTGAACGGGTAGACCTCATCTGTTGACCCTGGGAGATGAAGAATCTCGATAGACCCTTTTGAATCTAGTACTAGTTTCTTCAAATCTTTTTCAATTTCTTCATCAGTAATTCCTTTTATACATTCCTGTGAGTTTAGGAGGTACCCCATCGCTGACTTTTCAGAGTCCTTTAAAGCCCCCCAAACCAGGTAGCAACGATATTTGGCCCGGGTCATGGATACATAGAGAAGTCGAACCTCCTCGGCCAGGGATTCTTCCTGAGACAGCTTTTGATGTTCTTCAAATTGTTTTGATCCAATATCCATGTGAATCTGGTAATTTTTTCGATTATGGAAAAGTGTATAATTTAGTCTTGTTGATTCACCTTTGGTATGACAGGAGAAGGGACAAAAAACAATGGGGTATTCTAGGCCTTTACTGCTATGAACTGTTTTAATAGTTACCGCTGCCTCGTCAGATTCAAGACGCACTTTTTGTTCTTCTGATGAACTGGCGTCATCTTCGTTACGTTTCTGTTCTAACCAATGAAGGAGGCTTTCCATGTTGGATGACTGGCTCAGCGTTTGTTGTTGGATGACTTCAACTAAATGAAAAAGATTTGATAACCGTCTATCTCCTTCCGAAAAAATAAGAAGGTTTGAGCGAATATTTTCATTTGCAATGAGCATCCTCATCATATGGACAAATCCTTCTTTTAACCACAAATTCCTATAGTTAGAGAATTCTTTTAGCTTTAATTCCCAGTTAGTCATAGCATTGTTAGGTACATTAGGTTGACTAAGGCATCTACCTAATAAGTCTGTTTCTACCGCGGCGCGTATTTTAGATTGATTTCCACAATCTGCTATTGCAAAAAGGATTCGAGCCAGTTCGCAAGCCTCTAAGGTACGAAAAATACTGTTCTTGTTACTCAGAGAACTTGGTACGTTTCGATCTCTCAGGGCAGCTTGAACCAATGAACCTTGTTCATTAGTTCTCACTAAAATTGCTATGTCCTTGGGAGAAAGAGGCCTGCCTTCAACAAAAATTTCTTTCTGTAGACCGGCTTTGAGAAGTCGAACAACTTCAGAAGCTATGACTCCAGGAAGTTCTCTCTCCACTTCGTTTTTATTAATTACTTTCAAAGGGCCTTGTACTGGTCTTTTCCAAAACCAAATTTTAAGGGGAGAATGGTCTGATTGATTCTTCTCCAGAAAAAAATGTTCTCCAGCAGATCTTACGGGCTTAAAGGAAATTTCTCGAAAGACAAAAGGATCATGCACTTTCTGGAAGAAAGTGTTAACAGCCCTTACCATGTTTTCTCCGGAGCGCCAGTTCTGGTTCAATGTAAACTGACTTGAAATATTTTGGGAAGCTTTCAAATATGCAAATATATCGCCTCCACGAAAACCGTAAATAGCTTGTTTTGGATCTCCAATAAAGAACAGGGGAGACTCAGTTCCTTGATAAATCGAATCAAAAATTTCGTACTGAATAGAATCTGTATCTTGAAATTCGTCAATCAAAACCGCTTGGTAGCTTCGACGAATAACTGTTTTCAAGTCATTGCTATTTTTGTTTTTTAAAGCTTTGAAAAGATCCAAAAGTAAATCATCAAAAAATCGCTGATTTTTTCGACGATTTCTTTGATCTAATTCACTTCTTAAATAGCTTGCCAATTCCTGTTTTAAAGCTAAAAGGTTTAAATTGTAAATTCTGAATATTTCTTTCCTAATCTGACTCAGAATTTTACAAATTTCATAAAATGGATGGCGGTTGTAAAAGTTTATATCTAGGGTCTGGATAAATTCTGTTAGCACTTCTGTAACTGAGCTTCTCCCTATTTTTTTGAGAAGTGGTTTTCTGTTGGCAAGATAGCCAGTCAAATCCTTTAATAATTGTTTTTCTTTGCGACTAGAGAAGTATTGTTTTATCCCTGATTCTGTATTTTTCCAGACTGTAGTCGCCTCTTCAAATTTGCTTAGGAGCTGTTTTTCTAGGATGTCCTGATTTCTTGAGGGATGAAAAGTTTGGCTTGGGAGGATAGGTATAAAAGGCCGTCTGACTAACTCTAAGATAAATCTGAAGAGGTAGTTCCGATTGAATTTCTCTTGAGAGAGATACTGAATAAACAAAAAAGAGGACTTATAGAGATGTATTCTCCAAAAATCATCCACAATTTCTTTCAGGGTTGGATGAGAGTCTGGATTGAGCTGGGTATCAAAGAAAG
>CAYWYX010000013.1:0-7729 GCA_964462735.1 uncultured Acidobacteriota bacterium
GATGCCACATGGACTTGCCACACTAAAATGCTTGAAAAAAGAAAAAAACTTGTAAAACGAAAAATGAAAAAGCTGATTTTACGGCGCGGCCTTCGTTGGTATAGCTGTTGAATTGAAAAGATACTAAGTAAAGTAAGTCCTGGAATTGTGATCTGGCCATAGCGACGAATGACCCAATAATTATCAGGAAAGGCTTGGGATTTGTATAGGTAAAATAAACCAAATACCCCTAAAATAAGCAAGAATAGAAGTAACGTAATTTGTTGAGTTTTTAGGAATTTCCAAGTTGCAAGAAGAGTTCCTATATAGGATAGAAAAAGCCCTAAAGGAGATAGGTACCAACTAAGTCGAATTAAGTTCAGGTCATCATAAAAACGAATCAGCCCCTCATAAGGTGCTGGCAAAGGAAGGATGTCATCTCCTGAAGCAAGTTGAGGCCTAAGGAAATAGGCATACGCAAAAATCAGTGTCAAGAAAATACAAACTACAAGCATCACTCCTTTATCCCGCTTCATGAATGGGATACAAGAGGTAACTTGAAAACTGTTGTATGTGGTAGAACCTTCTTTTGTAAACAGTGACCGTAATTTTCCAGTCATTCCTTTGTAGGTCAAAGTACTAATTGCCAATATCAGCAGTAATAATAGAATGACCCAAGTTGTGTCAAAGGAGACAAACAAAAGTTTTTGAAGATTACCAAGAATACTCCGTAAATAAGGGTAGGCAAAAATAATTAAATGAATAAGGCTATAGGTAGTACTAATGATCAATCCGAAAAGAAATGGATGACCCAGAGAAGAAAAAGAAGAACGTTGTTTTGATCTCCAAAATAGATAGAACATCAAGGCTGGTGGAAGTATTAAAAAAGAGTCAATTCGAACTAATAGTGTCATGCCTAGAATTAACCCAGCTAAGAAGCTAAGGCCTTTCCTCTTTTTCTCTATAGATAGACCTAATAAGCAGATACAAGACAGAATAAAAACCTGAGCCAAAACCTCAGAAAATGGACTACGTGCCAGCCAGATTTGACCAAGATTTAGGCTTAATAAAGTGGCACTGAGCAAGCCAATCATTTTGGATTGAAAAGTATATATAGCTATGTGGACTAAGATTAAGAGGCTTAGGAGGCTTAAAATGATGTTTAAGGCAAAGAGTCCTTCAAATTTGCAAAGCTTAAAAGCCAAAGACAGCCATAGTGGAAATAAGTGTAGAAATTGTGGAACCAGTTTTCCTTCATCTAGGTTTACCAGTCTAAATCCTGGTAGTACCTCTGAATAGAGATCCTGATCAATCGGTGTTGACAAAAAGAGTTTTTGCTTATCAGAATCATAGTTTTGTATGTCAGGCTCTTGAAAACTTAGACCCTTTATTTGGGCTAGCTGTATAGCAATGTTGGTATATTTACCTGGATCTCTTTGTGTAGTTACATACTCAGCTGGTTTGCTAAAAGTGAAAACTCCTAAAACTAAAATTAATAGTAGATAAATATCAGTCCAATGGAATGTCCAAGGGTGGTTAAAAAAACATAACTTTAATCTTTTTGACCTAAGGAGAAAAACTAGTGTTATTGTGGAATATATTGCTAATCCAATGAAGAGGTAACGGAGTTGTAAAAAATTAATCTGGGCTAGAATCATCAATCCAAAAGAGGTAGGTATCAAACCGCAGATTACACTGAGAACAATAGTTTCAAGTACATTTCCAACAGAACTTTTGTAGCAAGTTATTTCAGAATTAGCTTGTGGATCATTTCTGGATTTATCAAATGCCAAACAATATGTTAACCACCCACTAATCCAGAAAAGGATTAAAAATTGGAGTAGTAATCCATAATTTTCGTAAATCAGAGTAAAGGACATAAATTTGAACGTTCAAGGAAGAATCTAATTTTCATAAGAATAACTCAAATTAACAAATGATGACTAAACGGAACATCATTAGAACTATTTTTAGCTGTTTTTCATGAAATGGTACTGAGCTCATTCAAATAGGTTGCCTTTCTCTGTTTCTCTGTTTTAAAATGCGCCAATCCTTGAAACAGGGGAATCCATCTGTTTTATTTTTAAAAGCTTACTATAGTTCTAAAAGGATATCTCTACTTGATAAATTCACCGACCACACTTTCAGTTATTGTTCCAGTCTACAATGAACAAGTTGTTGTTAAATCTAGCCTTTTGCGCTTACGAGTTCTGGAGACGTCACCTTATCTAGTATCAATTAAAATTATTGTGGTAGATGATTGTTCACAAGATCAAACCGATATAGTATTAAATCAATTTCAAAAATCATTGGAAAATGAATGTTGGGATGAAAAATTTTCCTGGGAATTTGTCAGGCACGAAAAAAATCAGGGTAAAGGTGCTGCGATTAGAACTGGTTTGAAGTTTGCTAACACCACTTTGACTGTGATTCACGATGCAGATTTAGAATACCATCCTAAAGATTTGTTGAAAATGATCCCTCTTTTTGTAGAGGAAGAAGCTGATGCTGTTTATGGTTCCAGATATCTTAGGGTTGGCTTCAAGAAGACCTTATCCTTTTGGCACTCTTTAGGTAATCGCCTTCTCACTCTACTTTGTAATCTAGTTAGTGATCTAGATACAACTGATATGGAAACCTGCTACAAAATGGTTCGCACTGATTTAATAAAAAGTATCCCCTTAACGAGTACCGACTTTAGAATTGAACCAGAACTAACAATTAAGCTTGCAAAAAGAGGAGCTAATTTATTCGAAGTTCCTATTAGTTATTCGAGTCGGAGTTACCAAGAGGGTAAGAAGATCAACTGGAAAGATGGAATAAAGGCATTAGTGGCTATTTTAAAATTTGGTTTTTCAAGTAATATTTGTCAACAAGATAAGGAATGATTTTAGCCTTTCAAGAATGCTGTATTGCTAGGGCTCAAAGATTAAATTGCAGACGGTTAGAAAAACTGTAGCAGGGATCAGTTTTATTGTTTTTTGAAAAAATTTAAGAATAGATGTTTTGCTAGTTCCTATTAGTTTAACTCACCCATAATTCTTCTTTAAAAAAAATCACATTAAGATTTTCAACGCATTCATCTTGCTTTTAGATTACTGGAATTATGGAGGCTAGTTTTAAATCACTTTCTAGTTAGAGTCTTCAAAAAACCTTTACAAGAAAAGGTGTTAATCTAAGAAAATTCCTCTAAAAAATAAGAACTAAAGGCCTTTAGTTCTAGAATCTACAAAGAAGTAGAGGTTAATCAACTAAAGATTGATTATTCGAGCGAAAAGAACACTAGTACTGTTACGGATTTGATTGAGCAGGTCCTTACTTATAGGGTTGTCAACATTGACTATAGCTACGGCATGCCGGTCATATTCAGTCCTTCCGAGTGCAAAATTAGCAATATTGATACCATGGGAACCCAGCAGTGTTCCAATTTGACCAATCACACCGGGAGTGTCATTATTACGAATAAAAAGGATTGTACCAGTTAGAGGCGCTTCAATATCAATACCATCTACAGATGTTAGCCGGATATTATCTTTGGAAAAAATTGTTCCCTCTACCCACTGTTCACTTGAATCAGATTTGAGGCGGACCGAAATTAAATTTGAATAACTTCTCTGACGACTACTCCGACTCTCTGCTAAATCAATCCCTCGCTGTTCCAGAACTCTAGTGGCATTTATCATATTTACTTCTTCAACAAGGATCGGTTTAAGAATGCCTACGATGATGGCATTGGCAACTAGTCGGGTGTTAATACTGGATGTTTCACCATAATAACGGATTCCAATTTCATACATCCGACCAGAAGAGATTTGGGAAACAAAAGATCCTAATTTTTCTCCAAGCGAAATAAATGGACCGAGTTTTCTATTTTCCTCGATAGAAATCGAAGGAAAATTAACTGCATTACGAACAACGCCATTTTTTAAAAATGTTTTCACTTGTTCTGCTAGTTCTATACCAATAACTTCCTGAGCTTCTACTGTAGAAGCAGCTATATGAGGAGTGATAATAACATTAGGGTGTTTGAGTAAAGAATTTTCAGCAGTAGGAGGTTCTTCAGTAAGAACATCTAGGGCAGCAGATGCTACCTTACCTACCTTTAAAGCCTCAACTAAGTCTTTTTCATTAATTAATTCACCCCTAGCCGTATTTATGATTTTAACCCCATCTTTCATATTACTTATGGAGCATGCATTAATTATTTCTCTTGTTTGTTCAAGAAGCGGTACATGTAAAGTAATTATGTCACTATTTGCTAGCAAGTCTTCAAAGCTGACTAGATCTACATCTAGATCAGTTGCCCGCTGATCAGATACGAAAGGATCATAGGCAAGTATTCTCATCCCAAATGCCCTGGCACGCATAGCAACTTCACTTCCAATTTTTCCAAAACCCAGAGTTCCCAAACTCTTGTCTTTTAGCTCAAAGCCTGTAAATTCATTTTTATCCCATTTCCCTGACTTGGTAGAAAAACTAGCTGGGGGAATTAATCGAGCAAGAGCCAATATCAAACCGATGGTAAGTTCAGCGACACTAATGCTATTCCCTCCAGGAGTATTCATTACGATGATACCTTTACTAGTAGCTGCTTCTAAGTCAATATTGTCAACACCCGTTCCCGCACGACCTATTATTTTCAGTTGACTAGCTACCTGAATTAGTTCTTCTGTTACTTTTGTTTTAGCGCGAACTATCAATGCTTCATAGTTTGGAATTTCTTTAAGTAATTCAGCAGGAGAAAGATCTGTTTTTAGATCAATGATCCAGTCTTGATCCTCTCGAAGTTTTTCTAACCCCTGAGCAGACAAGTTGTCTGTGATCAAAATTTTTTTCAAAGAATACTCTCCACTCTCATTTATTTATTATGTCCAAC
The DNA here is from genome assembly GCA_964462735.1 of uncultured Acidobacteriota bacterium. Taxonomy (GTDB): domain Bacteria; phylum Acidobacteriota; class Terriglobia; order Versatilivoradales; family Versatilivoraceae; genus JAKUNG01. Next base: position 4,856 of record CAYWYX010000013.1, read on the forward strand.
AAAATGTTGAAAACCCTAGAAAACTTATTGTTGTTATCCGATGTTAACTAGTACATCCCAAGTATTTTAGCAGTTAAATACTTGGGAGAAGTTTGAATGCTCTTATTTCTATGGATCAACGAAATGTTTACTTAAGTAAACATTCTGAGCAGTTTGGACTCCAGTACCTAGTTTAATTTGAATTCCCAACTGGACTAGTACCAACTCGAGGCAAGCAATTAAAGCCAAAATATCGGGAAAATCATTATATCCAAGATGTGCAATCCGAAAAATTTTTCCTTTCATTGCACCCTGTCCATTTGCCACAGTAAATCCAAAACGTTTTTTTAAATTACTAATGATCATCCCTGAATCCAATCCTTTTGGACTACATATTGCTGTTAAAGCATCACTCGGTGAAGATTGTGCAAACAAAGTTAATCCTAATTGTTTTGCAGCAGCCCGAGTTGCTTCAGCCAAAAAACCTGCATTCTTAATTAACTCTTCACGACTTAATTCTTGAATAAATTTTAATGATTCCCTAAGGCCAACCACTAGGCTAGTAGAAGGGGTGAAGGCAGTTTCACCTTTACGCTGTAGTTCTCTTTCCTTGTTAAAGTCAAAGTAGAATTTAGGATGTTGGTTTTCTTTGATTAACTGCCATGCTTTTTTACTAATACTAGCGAAAGCTAGACCGGGAGGCATCATTAAAGCTTTTTGTGAACCTGCAATCACGATGTCCAAATTCCAACGATCAACAGGGAGTGGCATTACACCTAATCCTGTAACGGCGTCAACAACAAGAGCTGTATTCTTGAATCTGCGTATTACCTTTCCAAAACCCTCTATGTCTAGTTTAACACCTGTGGAGCTTTCAGAATGCTGTACCAATACAGCTCGAGTTTTTGGAAACTTTTCTATTTCAGCGGCTAAGGTGCTGGCAGTTATAATTTGTCCGTAGGGGCAAGAGAGTACATTTGCTTTAATTCCATGAGCCTGACACAGTTCGATCCATCTTTCGCCAAACTTTCCTGCACTAATTACAATGGCTTCTTGTGACTGATTTAAGAGGTTGGCAATGCTTCCTTCCATTACACCACTGGCTGAGGAAGTGAATAATAAAATGTCCCCAGTAGTATTATATAGGTAACGTAAGCCTTCTAAAACTTCCTTAAAAATTAATCTAAACTCAGCTGTCCGATGGTGCAGGATGGGTCTAGAAAGAGCTTGTTGTACTTGGGGTAGTAAAGGGGTTGGCCCTGGAGTAAACAATCGTTCTTTAAACATAAATCCTCTCTACTTACAAGTAGTCCTTAAAACCTAGTGTGGTATCTATTACAGTTACTCAAAGGTTAAAGGAATAGCTAGAGTAATTAAAAAGTCTAATCCAAAATCATATGATTAGTCTCTAAATTATATTTTTTATCTATATATGGTTAATAAAAAGCTTAATTTAGATTAATAATTTGGATTAGTTGAATTCTGACAGATTTTTGAAAGTAAGAAGTGTATACCTCAAAATTTTTTACCGAACTTTTTCAAAAACTACAGTTCCTTTGGGTATTTTCGAAAAATTGTCAATTTGTTCGCCTGATTTTAAAACCCTATTTGGGAAAATATACAAGGTTCTATTACTTAGGTAAACATCATCTAAATTTTCCCCTAAGTGACTAGCATTTTTAGGAGTCACGATCCGCCGATAAGCTATTAAAACCTTAGTTCCGACTGGAAGATCAGAAAATTGGTTGATCCGTTTGCCAGAAAGAATTTTTCCATTAGGATAGAGATAAAAGGTAAATGAAGCGTTATGCAGAGCATTTGCAATTTTCTTTGCTGATAGTTTCTCTGTAATTTGGGGGAGCAGAACTCCAGTGTGATCAACTTTGATTATCTTTTCTTCCTCAACGTTGAGATTAACTGCAGTTCCAATTGGAATGGTTGACCAGTCTTTAATTCTATGGCCTCGTCGAACAGTTCCATTGGGGAAACGATATGATGTTGTTGCTGATTTATAGTGGGATCCTGCAATTTTCCAAGCTGTTCTGGTAGCAGTGATAATGTTGTTCCTAGCCATACCTGGAGATTTTTCAGATAAGAAACTACTACCAATTTTTTTACTTCCATTAGTTTTAACTGGAAGAAGTGATCGTTTATGTTCTATTTTTCTACTGATCGAAATTGCTTGTGAAGATCCACTTATTCTCCCGGCAATAACATCCGGATCTTTTTGATATTCATCATTCAAACCAGCTCTCTCACGATCGAAATTATTGATGCCGGGATCTCTCTTTCGTCCACGTCTGTGCTTCTTATTGAGACGATTAGGTCGAGAATAGGCAATTCGATAGTGTTCTAAAACATTTCTATCTTTAATCTGATACCGTTTCTGAAGAATCCTTAATAACTCCTTTAGCGATTTATACTGATCATTAGTGAAGGGAATATTATGATATCCTTCAAGTTCAATACCTAGAGAATGACTACTTAAGCTTTGCAATCCATTCCACATGCTGATACCTGCATGGTTGGCCCGGTATTTCGGATTCAAAATACGATAAATCATTCCATTTTTAGCAATTAAATAGTTAGCATGTCCTCCTCTACTAATATAACGCCTCCGTCGGACTTTACCTTTTGAGAGAGTTCTTAGAGAGCTGGGTAAACTACCTTCGGTAGAATGAATAATGATAAATTTAGTGGATTTTCGGAGATGTTTAATAAATCGACGATTTAAGTTTTTCTGGTAGTCCTTAATCTTTAATGCAGTTAGATCTGGTGAGAATACTAGGAGAATTATTGTTATTAGGATGATTGGGGAATGACATTTCATCTTTTCTATATTAGTAACACGCTGAAATTCTCAATGAAACCCCATTAGAAGTACAAGCATTTAAT
>CAYWYX010000013.1:7829-40325 GCA_964462735.1 uncultured Acidobacteriota bacterium
TATTTTCTTGAACTAGTCGCTCATTACGGGCTAATTCCCAGTCAGATTCAGTCATTATCTTCACTAGGTCTTGAAAATTCACTTGAGGGTTCCATCCTAAAACTTCTCTGCATTTTGTAGCATCACCCAATAACTGATCAACTTCTGTTGGTCGATAATACCTAGGGTCAACCCTTACCACCTGTTCCCAATCAATGTCTAGGTAGGTAAAGACTGCTTTTACAAATTCCTTAACAGAGTGTGTTTTGCCAGTTGCAACTACATAATCATCAGGTTTTTCTTGTTGAAGCATCAGCCACATAGCTTCGACATAATCACCAGCAAATCCCCAATCTCGCTTAGCTTCGAGATTTCCAAGATAGAGTCTTTTTTGAAGTCCTTCTTTAATTCTAGCTGCCGCCCTAGTTATCTTTCGAGTAACAAAGGTTTCTCCTCTTCTAGGAGACTCATGGTTAAACAAAATACCATTGCAAGCAAATGCCCCATAGGCTTCTCGGTAATTGATAGTTTGCCAGTGAGCGAAAACTTTAGCACATCCATAAGGACTACGAGGGTAAAAGCGTGTGGTTTCAGTTTGAGGGGATTCTTGAACTTTTCCAAACATTTCGCTGGAACCGGCTTGATAAAAACGAGCTTCTGGGCAAGTATCCTGAATTGCTTCTAGCAGAATAATAGTTCCTAGGGCATCAACTTCCACAGTGTAAACGGGTTGTTCAAAACTAACTTTTACATGGGATTGAGCTCCTAGGTTATATATTTCATTAGGTTGGACCAATGAGAGAATCTTTCTTAAGCTTGATCCATCAGATAAATCGCCGTAATGTAACTTAAGAGAAACAATGGATTCATGGGGGTCCTGATATAAGTGTTCAATTCTGCCCGTATTAAAACTACTAGAACGACGGATTACACCATGAACTTCATAGCCCTTTTTAACCAGAAATTCAGAAAGATACGAACCGTCCTGTCCAGTAATTCCAATAATCAACGCGCGTTTATTCAAGAAGCCTCCAATCCATGAAAACAAAAAAAGTATTTATTAGAAGGTACAATCACTATAGTAAATCTACTTTATTAAAATATAGCTCTAATTATCCCAACATAACAAAATAGAAACAAAACTATTTTCTCATAGTCACAAAATCTTCATCAACAAATTGAATTTTTTCAAAACAACTGGGAACTTGAAAATAGCAATTAAAATTTTGTGGTCTTTAAGAACTAGTTAGGTTTTTTCAATAAGAACCTAATCTAAGCCAGTTTAAATTGAATAATCTGGGGTCTCTGGAGGAGGTAAAGGATTATTGGGATCAATTAGCATTCCAGCCCCTACCGTTTCGTGAGTTACCTCATCAATGATAATCAAGGATCCCAAACTTCTATTGTCCTGATAGCAATCATAAATCAACGGACTAGCGGTTTTCAGTAAAACCCTGCCAATTTCATTTAATTTAAGCGTTTGAGTTTGATTTTCCTTCAAACTATCGATGTTAATACGATATTTAATATCCTGAATCACTGTCTTGGTTGTTCGACTAGTGTGTTTTAAGATGTATTTGCGACCAATTTTTAGGGGAGTTTCATTCATCCAACAAACCATGGCCTCTACTTCTTTTGACGAGTGGGGTATGTTTTCCTTAGAAACAATTATTTCCCCTCTCCCAATATCAATTTCGTCTTCAAGAACTAGGGAAATTGACATTGGGGCATAAGCTAATTCCAAGGAGTTTTGATTCATTAGGATATTTTTAATTCTAGATTGCTTTCCTGAGGGAAGGGCAACAATTGGATCGTCTATTTGAAAAGCCCCACTAGCAATTTGTCCTGCAAAAGCTCGTAATTTGTTATGAGATTTAAAATCAGGGTGAATTACCCACTGAACTGGAAAACGTGGTTTATCGAAGTTAAGGTTACTAGAAATTTTAACTGACTCTAAAAAGGATAGAAGGGTTTGACCTTTATACCAGATCATATTCTTCGAATGATCGACTACGTTGTCTCCCAAGAGGGCACTCATAGGAATACTTGCCACATTTTTAATTTCAAGCTGTTTATAAAAAGTACTAAATTCCTGGCAGATATTTTCATAAATATCTCTGGAAAAATTCACTAAATCCATTTTGTTGATACATAATGCTAGGTGTGGAATGCCCAGAAGAGATGCAATAGCACTATGACGTCGAGTTTGTTCACTGACTCCTTTACGGGCATCAACCAATATCAGAGCTAAGTTAGCAGTTGAAGCTCCAGTCACCATATTTCTAGTGTACTGAACATGTCCAGGAGTGTCAGCCACTATGAATCTTCTCTTCGGAGTAGAAAAGTAACGATAAGCAACATCAATAGTAATGCCTTGTTCTCGTTCTGCCCGCAAACCGTCAGTTAAGTTAGCTAAGTTAACTTCTGAATCTCCTAGCATTAGCTTTGCACGTTTCAAAGCTTGAAACTGATCTTCGAGAATCGCTTTGGAATCAAAAAGTAACCTACCAATCAATGTACTTTTCCCATCATCAACACTTCCACAAGTCGTAAAGCGTAAAAGTTGAACGGTACTTTTAGAAGAGTTTTTCTGTAGGTTTGAATTCAAAAATACCCCTCCCGCTTTCGATCTTCCATAGCGGTCTCAGAAGTCTTGTCATCAGCTCGTGTGCCTCTTTCTGTGACATTAAGAACCGAAATTTCCTTAATGACTTCACTTACATTCTTTGCAGTTGATTCAATGGCAGCAGTACAAACAACATCACCCACTGTGCGAAAACGGATAGATTTATTCTGGGTAATCTCTCCACGGTTCAATGGAAGGAGATCACTAGCTGTCAACCAAAGTCCATCTCGTTGAAAAACCTCTCTTTCATGGCTAAAGTAAATACTGGGGAGTTCAAGTTTTTCTTTTTCAATATACTGCCATATATCCATTTCGGTCCAATTTGATAAAGGGAAAACTCTGATGTGTTGTCCAGGGAATATACGTGTATTGTATATATTCCACAACTCAGGTCGCTGATTTCTAGGATCCCATTGACCAAATTCATCTCGAAATGAAAAAATACGTTCTTTAGCCCGTGCTTTTTCTTCATCTCTGCGGGCCCCTCCAAACAACGCATCAAATTTAAATTCCTCAATGGCACCTAGCAGTGTTGGAATCTGTAACCAGTTTCGACTAAGATTTTTCCCTGATGGTTCACTAGCCAATCCATTCTTAATAGTTGAATCAACTGTTCTTACAATTAATCGTTCACCTAACTCATTTACCTGACGATCGCGGAATTCAATTACTTCAGGAAAGTTATGGCCAGTATCTATGTGAAGCAACGGAAAAGGGAATTTAGCTGGACGGAAAGCTTTAGTTGCCAGCCTGAGCATACAAACTGAATCTTTACCTCCAGAAAAAAGTAGAACAGGTCGATCAAATTCAGCTGCAACCTCTCTCATGATGTGAATAGCTTCGGACTCAAGAATGTCTAAATGAGACAAATGATAATTGTTCATTGTTAAATAGTAGGTGAACCTTTTCTAATTTTTTAAAAAGAACCTAATGATGCAATCCACATTCCTTTTTCTCATGTTCCTCCCACCACCATCGGCCATCTCGAAGACTTTCTCCTGGACTAACAGGACGTGTGCAACAAGAACAACCAATACTAAGGAATCCCTTATCATGTAATGGATTGTATGGTATTTCATGGGTCTTAATGTAATCCCAAACCTGTTGATCAAGCCAATTCCATAAGGGATTAATTTTTGTTAAACCATTTTCAATATCCCATTCGACAGATGAAAGTTTTTGACGAGTAGCAGATTGGTTTTTTCTCAATCCACAAATCCATGCATCAGTTCCCGCTAAAGCTCGTTTAAGTGGTTCAATTTTTCGAACCCCACAACAGAATTCTCTCATTTCGGTACTCTTATAAAATAAATTGATGCCGTGAGTGTTTACCATTGACTCTACTTTCTCTGAATCTGGGAAGAAAACTTCGATCTTTAGTTTGTAACGATCTTCAGTCTGTTGTATCAAAGAATAAGTTTCCTGAAATAAACGGCCGGTATCTAAGGTAAAGATTCGTACGTCAGGGAAAATCGATGCTAGTAAGTGAGTTAAAATTTGGTCTTCGGCACCCATCGAAGTTGCAAAAATTAGCTTTTCCCCAAAAGCTTTCTGTGCCCAATCCAAAATTTCTTCAGGCTTAGATTGACTGAGGTGTTTTGCTATTCTAGGTATAGTTTCAATAGGTGAAAGGAATGTCATAATTTAAATGATAATCTTTTTCTTGACTAAAATAATAAAGATACTCAATATTTAATAAGTTAATCTAGAAAAATCATCTGGTCAAGTAGTTTTTTTCTTTATAGGATTTTAAAGTTCTAGGCGTTAATCCTTTTATTATTGACGACATAGAGCGTAAACAGTATATTTATTGAATATCTTGATTCTTTTACTCAGGTTTTATTTAAATGAGACTTTCAACAAAAGGTGAATATGGACTTTTAGCAATTATTGATTTGGCCTTAAACTCGAATAATGGTCCTGTAAAGACAATGCAGATTTCTGAACGTCAAGGGATTCCAAAGCAGTATCTTAATCAGCTTCTACTCATTTTAAAAAAAGCTGGACTCATTAGTAGTGCTCGAGGTCGTCAAGGTGGGTATCAACTCAATCAAAATGCAAGATCGATTAGCCTTCTAGATGTTGTGACTGCATTAGAAGGTCCTATTGAAAATATAAACTTTCTGGGTCAAAATGATTCTACAGCTAATTCAACTGAACATGTATTAAGAGATCTATGGTGCCAAATATTGTCAAATGCCGAAAAACTTTTGAAAACAACTACGCTTGAGGAGATTTGTGAGCGTAGGAAGGAATTAGATAAGGAAATCATGTATTATATATAGTTGATTAGTTTAATAGCGCTTTGGTTCTAATTTTTCTGTAAGATACTTAAACCATTTAAAATGACAAATATAGCAAATGATGTATTGGAACTAATGGGTAAGACTCCCTTAGTACGATTAAATCGTGTTACAGCTGGAACAGTTGCCCAAGTTGTTGTCAAACTTGAATCAAAAAACCCAGCAGGTAGTGTGAAGGATCGTATAGGGATAAGCATGATTAGAAAAGCAGAAAAAGATGGAAATATTAATAAAGATACTGTTGTTATTGAGCCTACAAGTGGGAATACCGGTATTGCATTAGCATTCGTTTGTGCTGTAAAAGGTTACAGACTGATTCTAACCATGCCAGATACCATGAGTACTGAACGGCGGACCCTTTTAAAAGCTTTTGGGGCTGAGTTAGTCTTGACTCCAGGAGTTGAAGGTATGAAAGGTGCCATCAAAGCTGCTGAAAATTTGGCGAGTATCACGCCAAATTCCTGGATACCTCAACAATTTTGTAACCCAGCTAATCCTGAAATACATAGAGAAACCACGGCTGAAGAAATTTGGGCTGATACAGATGGTTTGGTCGATATTTTTGTAGGAGGGGTGGGTACTGGAGGAACCATTACAGGCATATCAGAAGTAATCAAATCCCGGAAGCCACAATTTAAAACTATTGCTGTAGAACCAATGGATTCACCAATCCTTTCTGGAGGTCAGGCTGGACCTCATAAAATACAAGGAATTGGAGCTGGTTTTGTTCCAGAAATTTTAAATACTGACATGATCGACGAAGTTATTCGAGTTACAAACGATCAAGCAATTAATACTGCCCGACGATTAATTGCAGAGGAAGGATTGTTAGTTGGTATTTCTTCTGGAGCAGCAGTCTACGCAGCGTTGCAAGTTGCAAAACGTCCTGAAAATAGCGAAAAACTAATCGTTACTGTTTGTCCAAGTACTGGTGAAAGATATTTAAGTACAGCTCTATTTTCCGGACTTAATGATCTTTAGTTTGAGGTTATTGTCCATCAAGGCTGATGACTCAGTAGAGGCAGCAAATAGCACACTATATCTTTTACTAGCTTTTGGAATTTATACAGGCTTCTTCTCGTAGTTCAACGTAAAAAGTTTGAATTAAGTTCTCAAGGAATTATTATTCAAAACTTTCAGTTCTGGAGAAGGTATTCAATAACCAACGGTCCCCATTTTTTGTCAATAACCAAAGGCCTTTCCCAACAGATCTTTCATAACCAAGATCTCTATACATATCAGAGGTTTTGGTGTACTTAGATTGAACAACTGCTAAGTTTTTTTCAATCTTTATATTTAAATCTTGCATTTCAAAACGAATGCTTTTCCTTGGCTTAAATTGTTCATGGTAATGAATTAAGGACTTAGCTAAGTTAAAAACCTGACCAGTATTGCTATCCATTTCTATAAAAAAGTCACTGCAATCTCTCAAAAGGAGCAAAGCATCATGGAGTCTATAAGCCTCTTTCTGTCTTTCAAAGACTTTGCGGATGGATTCGGTATCTGAAACAACTGAGTTTAGTGTTTCAGGTACTAGATCCTTGACAGGATTAGAATCCCGACCAACAAAAAAACCAATCGTACCGCCAATTAATAATACAATTAAAATGTAAAGATAAAATTTCATAATTCGACCTCAATAAAAAAGCGTTCCTACATTTTTTATCAGTCAGTAGCGACCATGTTAAGCTGACCAACAAAACAAGAGGGAAGATAAAGTTTTAATTGTTACCATAAATTTAGATGAATGCTTCTTATTCGGCTGTCTATTTAACGGACCAAACATTTTTATAATCCTATCCAAGTTTTGGTAGATTTAAACTTGCAAACCGTTTACTCATCTTTCCACTACTCATTTGTTTCATCATCTTTCGTACCTGTACATACTGTTTTAACAACTGGTTTACATTTTGTACCGAAGTACCACTTCCCCTAGCAATTCGTTTTCTCCGACTCCCATTAATGATTTGATGGTGGGATCTCTCTTTAGGGGTCATCGAGTCAATAATGGCTTCAATATGTAACAATTTTTTTTCATCGATATTTACATTTGCCATATTTTTAAAAACCCCACCCTGAGGTAACATCGAAAGAATCTGTTCTAGCGGTCCCAACTTGCGCATTTGCCTCATTTGATCACGAAAATCTTCTAGAGTAAAAGTATCTGTTCTGAACTTCTTTTCAAACTCTAAAGCTTTTCTCTTATCAACAGTCTCCTCTACCTTTTCAATTAACGAAAGGACATCCCCCATACCCAGTATTCTAGAAGCCATACGATCAGGATAAAATGTTTCTAAAGTGTCATATTTTTCTCCTACCCCTATAAATTTGATAGGTTGACCTGTAACCGATTTTATAGACAGGGCAGCACCACCTCTTGCATCTCCATCCATTTTAGTTAATATTATTCCACTCAGACTTAGCTGGTTATGGAATGCTAAAGCACTTTTAACGGCATCCTGCCCAGTCATTGCATCTGCAACAAATAGAATTTCAGTAGGAGACAATAGATTTTTGGTTTGAATCAGTTCCTGCATCAGTGCATCATCAACGTGCAGTCGACCAGCAGTGTCTACCAAAATGACATCACAACCAGAATTTTGGGCGTCAAGAAAGCCAGAACGACAAAGCTCGAAAGGATCATTACTAATGTTCCCTTTGAAATAAGGAAGATTAATTTCTTCTGCAATTACAGCTAATTGTTGTCTTGCAGCAGGTCTGTAGACATCGATTGATAAAAGGTAAGGTCGATGACCATGGCGACTTAGCCATAGTGCTAACTTTCCGCTAGATGTAGTTTTTCCAGATCCCTGTAAACCTACTATCATAAAAACACTAGGATTCTTTGGAGAAAACCTTAAATCTTTCGATTGCCCTCCTAAAAGATTTACCAGTTCATCCCTTACTACCTTAATTACTTGTTGAGTTGGGGTTAGAGAGTCTAGGACTTCCTGCCCAGTTGCTTTTTGTCTGATGGTTTCAGTAAAGTCCTTGACGACTTTAAAATTAACGTCCGCTTCGAGAAGTGCGAGACGAATCTCTCTTATCGCTTTTTCAACATGTGCTACTGATAATTTACCTTCACCACGAAGAGATTTAAAGACCTTTTGTAGTCGTTGCGATAGTTGATCTAACATAATAGGTAGATTCTTTTGTTGGAGATATTCTACAAGAATTTATTTCTAATCGATTGATTTTGAAATTCAATGAGGGAGATTTCTTTAGAGAGAACAAAAAATCATAAATTCTTGTTAAACAGCAAACCTTTATTTTTCTAAGTTAAACGGATTCAGCCTTTTGTAATAGTCGTTTTATAGTTGTAGAACAACCAGTTTTGGTATCCACTTTTATTTTCACTGCATTGATTTGTACGTTGTTTTTAGCTGGTTCGAATCTTGCTGGAGTCTGGTTGAGAAATTTCGGTTCAATGATATTCGTGTTTACTCCTATAATTGAATCATGAGGCCCTGTCATACCTACATCTGTTATGTATGCTGTCCCCTTAGGGAGAATGCGTTCATCAGCAGTGGCTACGTGAGTATGCGTTCCCAAGACTGCAGAAACCTTACCATCAAGAAACCAGCTTAGAGCCTGTTTTTCTGCAGTGGCTTCAGCATGGAAGTCCACTAGGATGACTTTAGTTGTTGGTCGTAGTCGATCAACTAATCCTTGACCAACTTGAAATGGACAGTCAATTGCAGGCATAAAAATTCTCCCCTGTAGATTAATAATAGCATAGGGAATTTTTTGGTTGGTCTCACCAACAAATAACCCATGCCCAGGTGCCGTCTTAGGGTAATTAGCAGGTCTTAATAGTCTCGGCTCATCATCTAGGTATTCCAAAATTTCTTTACGATCCCAGATATGATTTCCAGAAGTTAAGACGTGAATTCCCATTTTAAAGAACTCATATGCTAAGGAGGGAGTGACACCATTTCCACCTGCAGCGTTTTCCACATTAGCTATACAAAGATTAATTTTCTCTTCCTCAATGATCTGGGTAAGATGCCCTCTTATGGCTTCTCGACCAGGTCGTCCAAAAATATCAGCAATAAATAAGATGTTCATAAAAACTTTATGCCTTAAGAAATTAGTGCATTAATCAATTTAAGACAGAAGAACCCCGCGTTGCCGTGAGACATGTTATTTGGACCTAGGAAGAAAGTGGGCACCACTCTTTGATATTAGGAGGCTTCACATGGTAAAACCTACACACCATTCAAAGATTTAGGTCCCCATTTAATAGGTGTTGGTTCAAATAATCTATGAAGCACAAACATTGCAGGGTGAGTTAATTTTAGTGAAATCTTAAATTAAGGGTCAAGTATATTTTTGTAACCTTCATATCATTGAACTAGGCTTATACTCTACACAGTTTCCAAGTGATAGTTATTATAGAAGCTGATCCAGCATTTGAGAAATTTTAAAACTCTTATCTTCAACAATGGTTTCAGTCTCCTTCATTGTCTGGTGTTTCTTGTTTAGAACAGTAATTTCAGATTTAAGCTGACCGTTCTCGGCTGATAATTGGCCGATTTTATTTTTAAACTCTGAAACATTTTTTTCGATTGATTCCTTTTGATTTTTTTGATTTTGTTCTTGAAAGAGATAGTGCGCAATATTCAATGTTGCTGTAACTACAATTTTATCTCTGTCAACCGTTTGTAATCTTTTTGAAATCTCTCTGATTGTGTGGTCAACAAATGTTTCTAGTTTTTCTTTGTAATCGTCTTCAAATACTCCTTTAATAGTATAAGTTTTATCTAAAATTTCAAATCGGATAGATTGATCTGCTATTTCCATTAGTCGACTCCTAGCAATTAAAACTGTAACCGTTCTATATTTCTTAACATTAATTCAACCTTTTCTTTGATTACTTTATGTTCTTTATTGAATCCATCAATTTGAGATTTGAGTTGATCATTCTCAATAGATAGTTGATTAATTTTGGCTTTAAATAATTCTACATCTCTTTCTAGAGATTCTTTTTGACTTTTATTTGCTTTAAAAAGCTCTATTATCTGGTGAAGCTTGTGTTCAAGATTCGTAAATTGTTCAAATCCACTGGTCATAGTTAATCCCTAAGCTTCACCCCAAACTTATTTTGAAGATGACTTAAAATTGTTTTATCGTAACGAGTTGCTTCTTCTTCAACAAGTGTTCGGTTGGGATCTTGGTATATAAGAGTAATGGAGATACCTTTTTTTTCGGAAGGTAACTGGTTTCCTTGATATAAGTCAAAGGGAAAGAAATGAGACAAATTTGCAATCTTAGTTTCCCAAATGGCCGACTCGATTTCCCCATATTTTATACTCCTGTCCAGGACAATTGAAAGATCACGTTGAATTGAGGGAAATCTTGGAATTTTTCTAAAGACGTGTGCTTTATCTGTAATGGAGTATAACGATTGCAAGGCAAGCTCAGCAATGAAAACAGGTTGTCTGATTTTGTATTCCGAGCACAACTTTGGATGAAGTTGCCCTAGAATACCTACCTGCTGTTCTTCGAACCAAATCGCACCACTTGCCCCTGGATGCCAATAGTCTTCTTTTTTTTTATTTTCTTGAAACTGTATTTTTTGTTTTGAAACTGACAGGGACTCCAGTAATACTTCAATGTCCCCTTTTATATCGAAAAATGTAGGTTCTAAAACAGAACCGTGAATTGTCTTTTCTTGAATATTTCCACTAATCAATAAACCTAATCTTAATTCCTCGTGAGTTTTATTAGATTCTATCCATTGGTACACTTTTCCAATTTCATAAACTCTTATGTCACGGATTCCTCGGTTATAGTTTCGGGAGAGCGAGGACAGAAGACCAGGAAAGAGAGAGGTTCTCATGGCCCCATTTTCTAGGGAGAGGGGGTTTTTTAAGTGAATATCTGATACTGAACTAAATTTTTTATTTTGACCTTCTTCAATAAATGGATAGGTCAGGATTTGGGAATAACCAAGGTTCAGTAACCTTTCTGTTAAAACTTTCTCTGCAGCGTGTTCCGGGCGAAGGCGAGCTACACCACTCCACATTGGTAGGGTAGATGATAATCGGTTGAATCCATAATGGCGTGTAATTTCTTCAATCAGATCAATTTCTCGTCCAACATCCATCCGTGCCGTTGGCAAAGATATTTTCCAGCCTTTTTCACCACGTTCTAGCACATGAAAATTAAGAGATTCAAGAATATTTTCCACTTCTTCACTTTCAATTTCTGCCCCTAGTAATTTTGATAGGCGAGATCTACGAAGAAATATTGGGGTTCTTACTGTGGGTTTATCGTATAAATCTACGATTCCACTTAAAATTTCCCCACCAGCAATTTGTTGGATTAATTTTGATGCTTGATTTAGAGCTTTTAGAGTAGCTCCGATATCAGCACCTCTTTCGAACCGATGTGAAGCTTCGGTGTGTAGTCCTAAAAATTTAGCTGTTTTACGAACAGAAATAGGGTCAAACCATGCACTTTCTAATAAAATATCACTAGTTTCATTAGTGATTTCACTTTCTAAACCTCCAATAACCCCAGCTAGAGCTAGAGGTTTTATTGGATCAGCAATAAGAAGCATTCCTGATTTAAGCTGTCTTTCTACACCATCAAGACCTACTAGTTTTTCTCCTTCATTAGCCTTACGTATACTGACTTGGGAATTTTCGATCTTGGAAAAATCGAAAGCATGTAAAGGATGTCCCATTTCCATTAATACTAAGTTAGTAACATCGACAACATTATTATGAGGATTAATTCCTAGCTCACTGAGACTACTGCAAATCCATTGAGGAGATGGACCAACCTTTACTCCTTGAATTAAACGAGCTGAATAGCGTTGACATAACTTATCAGATTCAATATTAATAGAAACCTGGGAAGAAGTTAGCTGTTTACACTCTAGTAGTTCAATTTTCTTTTCCTCAAAAGGTTTCTTATATAACGTAGCTATCTCTCTAGCGACTCCCCAGTGTCCTAGACAATCAGGACGATTAGTGGTGAGATCTAACTCAAAAATTGTATCTGAGGGGGTAGCTTTGATAGTTGAAACTACTACACCACAGTTTGTTAAATCTTCAGCAAGCTGTTTAGGTTCAGCAGTAAATTCAACAATATCCTGTAGCCAACGGTAACTTATTTTCATTGCATTAAGTTAGAATGAACTTTATATCACTTTATATTTCCAAAGATACAAGCCAGTTTCAAAGTCATAAAAGTTTTCTTTCAACAGTTAGATTAAACACACAACAAAACTAATTCAGGACGATACTATTTTTTTAATGATTTAAGAAATTCGGGTACTTAAAAATTAATTGAATAGTATTCTGTTAAAATTAAAATTGCCTGAGGAAACGCAAGTCATTCTGATAGAAATTTAGAATGTTATCTACCCCATACTTCATCATTGCAAAACGTTCAACACCTATACCAAAAGCAAATCCATTATATTGTTCTGGATCAATACCCACAAAATTAAAGACAGCTGGGTCAACCATACCTGCTCCAAAAGCTTCAATCCAACCACTCATTTTGCAGACTCGACAGCCAGATCCTGAGCAAAAGCGACAGGAGATATCTAATTCGGCACTGGGCTCAGTAAAGCCAAAGTAACTTGGGCGAAATCGAACGAGAGTTTCTTCACTAAAGAACGACTTCAAGAAGAATTCCATGGTTCCCTTAAAATCTCTAAAAGTAATCTTTTCATCAACAGCTAAACCTTCAACCTGTTGAAACACTGGAGAATGTGTAGCATCAGGATTATCACGCCGGTATACCGTTCCAGGACAAATGATCCGAAGTGGAGGTTGATTTCTTTCCATTGTTCTTATCTGTACAGGGGAGGTATGAGTCCGAAGTAACAAATCATTTGAAAAATAAAAGGTGTCTCCTTCATCTCTTGCTGGATGGTCTTCTGGTATATTCAGTGCCTCGAAGTTATAGTAAGCAGTTTCAATTTCGGGGCCATCTTCAACTGAATAACCCAATGAGTGGAATATTGATTCAATTTCTTGTCTAACCAAAGCAAGTGGATGGGGATGCCCAAGGGGACGACGATTTCCAGGCAGTGTGACATCAATAGAGTTCTTACTTAATTGTTGTTCGAGAATTTGATCCGTCAACGTATCTTCAGCACTCTGAAGGGCTCTGATAACTTCTGCCTTGAACTGATTCAAATCTTTGCCAAGCTCCTTTCTCTCAGATGCTGGAACTGACTTGAAGTCTTTCATCAGAAGAGTAATTTTACCTTTTTTCCTACCAAGATACTGGTCTTTAAGGACTGTTAACTGTACTTTTGATTTAGATTCAGCTAGCTCTGAATTAAAGCTCTTTTTCAGTTTATGTAACTTATCAAACATTCTTGAAACTCCATGTAGAAAAAAAATGGGGCTGGAAAGCCCCATTTTTTTTTAAACATTAGGCTGGCACCGTTTTAGATGCATCTAACCACCAAACTTGTATACCTCGTGAATATAGAATAACTAACTTTCTTGCTTTACTGTTTCGACTAACTTGGTAAAGGTTGCTGGATCACGCACGGCGATGTCAGCCAGTACTTTTCGATCAAGCTCAACCCCAGACCGTTTTAATCCATATATTAGTTTACTGTAGGATATCCCATTTAATTTAGCAGCGGCTGAAATACGGACAATCCATAGTGATCGAAATTGCCGTTTCTTAACCTTTCGGTCACGGGCAGCGAATTGGAGGGATCGATCAACAGCTTCTTTTGCAGCTCGATAAAGCTTACTTTTGGTTCCCCTGAAACCAGATGTTGCATTAAGTAATTTTCGTCTTTGGTCTCTTCGACTACTACCTCGTTTTACTCTTGCCACTTTTTCTCTCCTCTTCGATACCTTTTCTATCTTTAACTCAGACAGGTTTATTTAACTGTTTGAGTTAAGAAGCATAAGGTAGCATTTTTTTTATCCTTGGCACATCATCTGGACTAACCAACGTAGACTGGTCAAGGTGTCTTTTTCTCTTAGTTGTTTTTTTCGTTAAGATGTGACGAGCGTGTGAATGTCCGCGTTTAACTTTACCACTAGCTGTTACACGGAAACGTTTTTTTGCTCCTCTATGTGTTTTAAGTTTTGGCACCTACTTGCTCCTAGTTTTTCTAGAGACATTGTAAGCTGTCCCTTTTAAATTGGTCAAAAACTTCTTTATCTGGTCATTTCTTGTTAGCAAATATGACAAACATATGGTTACCTTCCATTTTTGGGTTGCCTTCAACCAAACCTTTTTCTGCAACATCCTCTATAAGACGAAGAATCATTGCTCGACCTATATTCTTATGTGCCATTTCTCTACCACGGAAGGTAACTGAAGCCTTCACTTTGTCACCTTCCTCTAAAAAACGAAGAATATTCTTTTTCTTGAATTCATAGTCATGATTATCTGTCTTTGGACGGAATTTGATTTCCTTAACCTGAATGGTTTTTTGATTTTTCTTTGCAACATTTGCCTTTTTCTTGAGCTGATAAAGATATTTCCCATAATTCATAATTCGGCAAACGGGTGGTTGAGCATTAGGGGATATTTCCACTAGGTCAAGTTGTTTTTCTTTAGCTAGCTTTATTGCATGCAATGGAGTCATCACTCCAAGTTGTTCCCCTGCGTCATCAATCACTCTTACTTCACCTGCCCTAATGCGATCATTGATGTTGATACGGGGTTGCTTGGGACGAAACGTAGGCTTTCGACGAATAAATTCACCTCCTAAAAGAAAAATCGTTAAGCATAATTATAAAACTTATCTAGGGACGCACAGATTTTTTATTACGTAGATCCTGAATCAATTTTAAGAAATTTTCAAAGGAAAAGATACCAAGGTTTCCTTTAAAACGATTTCTGACTGATAAGGTGTCATTTTGAACTTCTTCATCACCAATAATTATCATGTAGGGTATCTTATATATTTGGGCTCGACGAATTTTTGCACCAACCTTTTCATTTCTTAAGTCACTTTTAACACGAAATTTTTGTACAGTCAATTTTGACTCTACTTTTGAAGCCATTTTGTTGTGCCGATCACTAATTGGCAATACCATTATTTGGATTGGGGCTAGCCAAAATGGAAAAGCTCCGGCGTAGTGTTCAATCAAAATTCCAAAAAATCGTTCCAAAGAACCAAGTAATGCTCTATGAATCATATAAGGGCGATGGGATTTCCCATCTTCTCCAACGTAAGATAGATCAAATCGTTCAGGTAGATTAAAATCAAATTGGATAGTTGTGCACTGCCAAGAACGCCCAATAGCGTCTTTGATCTTTAGATCAATCTTAGGTCCATAAAACGCTCCACCCCCTTCGTCGGTATTGTAGGAGAGTCCGTGACTTTCAACTGCCCTTTTGAGGGCTTGGGTAGATTGCTTCCAATCCTCAGGTGAACCAACGTGTTTCTTAGGTTGTGTTGCTAGAAAAACCTCAAAATCGTTGAAACCAAAACTACGGAGTAATGACAAAGTAAATTCTAAGACCCTCGAGATCTCTTGTTGGACGATATTTGGCTGGCAGAAGATATGGGCATCGTCTTGAGTAAATCCCCTAACCCTTAACAATCCTTGCAATACTCCAGAACGTTCATAACGGTATACCGTTCCTGTTTCTGCAAATCTGAGTGGCAGATCACGATAGCTGCGCAAATTGTTCTTATAAATTAGAATATGGAAAGGGCAATTCATGGGCTTCAGCTGGTAATCGACATCATCAATTTCTATGGATGAGTACATGTTTTCTCGATAAAAATCAACATGACCGCTGGTACGCCACAAATCCTTTTTAGCTATATGCGGTGTAAAGACAAATTCATAACCACCTTGTAAATGTTGGTCACGCCAGAAATTTTCGATTTCAGTCCGAATTAGAGCTCCATTAGGGTGCCAAAAAACTAAGCCTGGTCCTGCTTCAGCTTGCATGCTAAAAAGGTCTAATTCCTTTCCAAGGCGCCGGTGATCTCGTTTTTTAGCTTCTTCCAGTTGATTAAGGTAGATAGAAAGATCTTTTTTGTTATAAAAAACAGTACCGTAGATTCTCTGCAACTGCTGGTTGGTTTCGTTACCCTTCCAATAAGCTCCTGCTACAGAAAGTAATTTTACCGCCTTGATTTTTCCTAACGAGGGGATATGAGGCCCTTTGCAGAAATCAATTAAACTGCCAACTTTATAGCAGGAAAAGAGATTATCTGCCCTTTCTTCGATCAATTCGCACTTAAGATTGGCTCCCTGCTCGCTAAACCACTTTAAACCCCTGGTTTTATTCATCCAAAGAAGCTCAAAGGGATGGTTTTCCTTGATCAGGTCATACATCTTTTGTTCAATTTCCTTGAGCTCTTCAGTAGTAAATGGAGTTTCACGCTGAAAATCATAATAGAAGCCATTTTCTATTGGTGGTCCGATACCTAGCTTGGTTTCGGGAAAGAGTTCAGTAACTGCGAGAGCTAGTAAATGGGCTGTGCTATGTCGATAAACAGTTAAGCTTTCATGATCATGCTCTGTCAAAATCTTAATAGAGGAATCTTTTTCTAGATTAATTGACAAGTCGACAAGTTGCCCATCAATCTCTGCAACTAAGGCAACTTTTGCTAACCTCTCGCTTATTGACTTTGCAACCTCAAGGACACTAATGCCAGATGCAAAAGATTTAGACGCTCCATCAGGAAAGGTAACTTTTATTTGGCTCATAATTTTTTAGTTGATACTCTAATTTTAAGAAGGGAAATTATCAGATAAACCTAAGCCAGTCAATAGGGTAGAAGACGACCTTCCCAAAAAGATCTGAAGATATCAAGAAATCCATAAAAAAGTTTGTCAATTTTATTGTTTTAGGTCATTTTAAAAAATAAATTTACTTTTTTAACTCGCTTAATTTTTCAAAAGGTAAGGACTATTTTCTGAAGATCAGTTGCTAAGACTATAAGATTTTTGGTTTCAATGGTTTCCCCTAATGAAATGAACGTAATATCTTTTTTTGTATCTTTCCAGTTACTCCTTTTGGAAGACTTCTAACGATTTCAAAGGAAGAGGGAATTTTATATGTTGCAAGTTTCTTTCTACAATAAAATTTTAATTCTTGCTTTGAAATTTTATGATTCGACCTAATTACGACAAAAGCTTTAGGGGTTTCACCCCACTTTTTACTTGGAACTGCAATAACAGCACACTCCAAGACAGCAGGATGTGTAACTAGAGTTTTTTCAACCTCTAAAGATGATATATTTTCTCCTCCCCTGATAATTATATCCTTTTTTCTATCTACAATCATTAGGTAACCCTCTGAATCCACAGTAGCTAAATCTCCAGTATAAAACCAGCCTTCTTTGATGGCCTCAGCTGTTTCTTCCGGTAGTTTCCAATATCCCTTCATAACCAAATTACTTTTGGTAATAATTTCGCCTATCATTTCCCCGTCTTGTATGACATCTCTTCCGTTTTCGTCAACCACCCTCACTTCATTTCCAGGTAATTCGATACCAGTCATAGCAGCTCGTTTATAATAGGAAATAGGATTCTCTTTAAGATGGGATTTAATGATTGAAATAGTCAACACAGGTGAAGTTTCAGTTAGGCCATAACCACAACTGCACGAACAGCCAAAAGCAGATTCTAACTGCTTAACCATTTCTGAAGGTACAGTAGATCCACCAAGGTGAATTAGACGAAGCGTAGGAAAATCTTTTGAGATTCCTGCAGAAGTCAAGAGCATTGAAGCCATAGTGGGAACCAAGTTGAAGGATGTAACTTTTTCTGTTTCTAGTAACTCAAAAATTTTTGTTGGTCTGAATTTAGGTAGCATAACATGGGTACCACCAACCAAAGTAATGCTATGAATAACACCCCAGGCATTAGCATGAAAAAGGGGTATTGTATGAAGTTGAATATCACTATCTTGGTTTTGATGTGCCCAAACCACACTTTGAGTATGTAAGTATAGATTGCGGTGAGTTAGCATTACTCCCTTAGGTTTTGCTGTGGTACCACTAGTGTAGAATAGTTCAGCTACAGAATTTTCGTCTTTAATCTGGTCAGGAAAAGGATTAGTGACAGTTTTCCTGAGTTGTTGTTCATAATTGAGAGATTGAAGCCAAGGTCTTCTAGGGGTGTCATTTAAAACTATGAAGTGCTTAACAGTTTTTAGTTTTTTTCGGATCTTTTCAATTTCGGGGACAAATTCTTGTTCTAGGAATAAAACAGTAGCACTAGAGTCATTGAGTATGTAAACAAGATCGGCTGGGGTCAATCGAACATTAACTGGAAGCAAAATTGCTTCTGTCTGAATAACACCATAGTAACCTTCTAACAGACGATGGCAGTTACGGCTGAGGTAGGCTACTACCATGCCAGAATTGACCTCTAGGTTTTTAAGACTCCAAGATAACTGGTGGACCCTTTGGTTAAACTGCGAGTAACTAAAACGATGTTCACCACAAACGACAGCTAGTTTGTCTGGATAGAGCTTAGCCGTTCGCCGCAGGAACATTAATGGTGTTAGTGGCACAATCATTATTAAGGGTTACTCATTATTTGTCAGAAATATTAAAACTTTAGACTGAAATTCTAATTAAAAGTATCAATTTGGATACTCATATTACCGAATTGTAAAAATAAAGCCTAGACTTCATCAAAATCGTTTATTTTTTAGCATAAGAAAAAAAATCTTAGCAAAAGCTAACGAAACAGTTAAATTAAAGATTAGCGCAATGAATAATGTTACTTTTGGGCTAAAGATGAATAATTAAAATCTAAAACAGGTTTAGTAATTTTTGTTTGTATGTCCATTACTGTATTAGTTGTGAACTAGGGCCTTCAAAATGCCTACTAAGATTGTACTTGTCGGACCAAATCAATTTCATATTGACTGCATAAGAAATTTTCCGGATGTCCAGTTGACAGCTGTGGTAGAGAAAAAAAAAAGAGTAGTAAAGGGACATAATCGGCTTACGGAGAAAGGACTTATTTTTTCAGATTATAGAGAAGTGTTGACAGATGAAATGTCTGAGGGAGTAATTGTCTGTAATACTAATGAGTGTTGTGATGAAGTTTTGGTTCAGAGTGCAAGGGCAGGAAAATCTATTTTGTGTGAAACTCCAATTTTTAGTCATTTGCAAGCCCGTAAGATTTGGACTATATGTCAAGCGTACGATGTTCTTTTAGGAGTTAGTTTTCCACATCGATTATCTCTAGATCAAAAAGTTCTGCGTCAGCAAATTAACAAAGGTAAACTAGGTTGTTTTCAAATTATTAACATAATTAAGAGAAACAATAGTAATTTAAATAGTAGCAGAATAATTCCTTCTTCTAATGTGTTTCGTAACATAGGGATTGAAATTAATTTAATAGACACACTTCGTTGGTTGTTCGATTCTGAATTTACCTCTGTCAGATCTCCAACTATGGCGACCACAGGAGGGATGGTGAAAGCTGAAGTAGGAAAGTGGGTTCTTAAAATGAGTAATGGTTGCCAAGTACACTGTGATTTTGAGCCATTTATCCCCTCTGAAGAGGAGAAACCCTATAAAATGTTAGAAATTGAGATCATAGAAAGTGAAGGTAAACCAGGCCTAAGAATTCCCCTTAAGACAATCTTTCTTGAAAACGCTTGGAAAGGTAAGTGTTTGAATTCATCTAAAGACTTAATTAGTCAAGTACTAAAAAATTTCGTCAGAGCAATCCAAGGTCAACAACCAATAGCTGCTACTGGTTTAGATATGTTACGAGCCCATGAGGTGCTCGAAGCTATTAGGCTAGCTAAACATTCAAAGAATGAGGTCTTCATTTAGTTTTTAAAAATGATGATTGCATCAAAAAAGATCCTTTTAACAAAAAGTAGAAGGGGAAAATTATTATGCTGAGCGAAAGAACTTATCCTAATTTACGTGTAAGAATGTTTGCATTAGGTTTGGTTACCTATAATTTGGGAAAGGATTGGGATGTTGAGGCTTTGATTTCAAATTGTGTTAAAACGGGATTTCAAGCTGTTGAGCTTCGAACGACCCATAAACATGGAGTTGAACCTTTTTTGGGTAGAGATGATCGTATATCAATTGGCAGACGTTTTGCTGATTCACCAGTGCGGTTGCTTAGTTTGGGTACAACTTGTGAATTCCATTCAAGAGAAAAAAAGGTTGTGGATAACAATATTAATGAAGCTAAGAAATTTGTCGAATTAGCTCACGATGTTGGAGCGCTTGGCATCAAAGTACGCCCTAATGGAATTCCAGAGGGATTTCCTGAAAACAAGACCATTGAGCAGATAGGAGAAGCTTTAAGAGAGTGTGGTCAATTTGGGGAGCGTTATGGAGTTGAAATCTGGTTGGAAGTGCATGGCAAGCACTCTAATATGCCATTAGTTGTAAAAAAAATGATGGAGTCGGCGAATCATCCATTGGTGGGTATTTGTTGGAACTCAAATCCCGAAGATATTGAAAAAAATTCAGTAGAAAAAAGTCTTATTTTGCTGGAACCTTGGTTGAGAAACGTACACATTAGAGAACTTTGGGACAAAAAATATCCTTATGGAGAATTATTCAAATTATTGAAAAGATTTAGATATAGTCGTTATACCCTGGCAGAAATTCACTCAAGTACTGATCCTATTAGACTTATGCATTATTATCATGCTCTTTGGGAGGAACTGAGTACTTAAAAATAAAGCTTTAATAATGCTCAGTAGGTAAAGATTAATAGAGGGATTGACTTTTTCCTATTCTCTTCACAGATCAGCGAGAAATGGTGTCCATGTTCCTTTTCATTAGGCGCCAGGTACAAAATCTTTTCCAAAGAGGCCTCACTCTCTTTTTTTCACCTCTGGTAAAGAATATAACTAACTGAGAAAAAATGATCTGGTTTTGAAAGGGATGGCCAGAAGCCTGGTAAACTAATTTAAATTAATGCTGTAAATATTTTAAAGATACGCTTTGAGTTTGAAGGATGATGGAAAAGGATCAGCTATACAATAGTGTGGTGGTGCCCAGGGACGGAATTGAACCGCCGACGCCAGCCTTTTCAGGGCTGCGCTCTACCGACTGAGCTACCTGGGCATGTAATGGGCACGTAACAAGTTAAACTGTCAATCAAAATTACTAATTAAAGCTTGGGGAGTATAGTCAACTTAGGTTTCAATTTCAAGGTTCTTGCATTCTACAGGTGGGTTTAGAAAGTCAATTACTCCCAAGAAGAATATAGCGATTTTTAAAATGGTGTTTCTAGAGTTTAAACTAGTTTTTTTTAATTCCTTCGCTCAGATGCAAGGACTTTGTCTTTTGGTACACTCAGATAGCCGATAATACGGTCTTTCTCTGGGACTTCATTTACTACTAATTCATAACGAAGCTTTGTAGGACCAACAAGAAATTGTACAGGCTCATTAACAAATTTATGTCTTCTCTCTATGGTTCTGTCATCTACTACCATCCTTACTGAATACCTTCCTTTTTTCCATTTCGTTCTAGTCAGTCTAAATTTAATGTCTCCAACCGAAACAAATTTTTGTCTCTTAGTGATATCAAACTCAAAAAAATTACGTTCTCCTTTTAGACGGAGCATTTTTAATTCTTCTTTATTTCTAGCTATTTGTTGGGTAAGGGTTGACCTTACATCCATAATGTCTCTATTAGCACCTTCAAGGGTTCTCTTGGTTTTTTCCAATTCGGTTCTATTAGACTCAACATTAGAATTTACCGTACCAAATTGAGTTTTGGAAGAGCTCTTTAGCGCAGAAAGTTCCTGGTCATCAGCCTTTCTAGAAATCATGGCGTCAAGTTTTTTTACCGATTCCTGTTGTTGCCTTTTTGACTGCCTTTGTTGTGTCCGGATTTGTCGATTTGCTTCTTCAGTAGCTGATTTTGTTTGTTGTAGTTCTTGCTGAGTCTCTCTTATTCGTCGTTTTTCGTTTAGAAGAGCAGTATTGACTGATTTTAATCTTTTTTCCTGTGTACTTAGATTAGCTGTTATTTCTTCCGTTAAGAACTTAAGTTGGGTCTGTGACTCAGATATCTGACTTTTATTACCTAAAACTTGGTAAATTAAAAATGCTTGAATAGCTAAAATAATCAAAAAGCCAAAAAGACCCCAACGGGGTTTAGGTTTCTGTTGGAGCACTGTCCTAGATGATTGATTAGCATGACTTGGATTTTTTGACTTGTCGTCAATAAAATTGTTCATAAATACAGCTCCTCTCTCCCTTAAATTTTTTATCTCTTAGCTAATCATTAATTTACAATTCGAAGTGATTACCATACCACTGTTTAAATTGTTTTTATATTGTAAAGATGATTTGTTTTGCCATAAAGTTGCTTTGGAATCTAATTTTCTTTTTCCAGTTAGTTGGATGATTTACTGAATATTAATTGTAGATAAATTAAATTACTAAATAGGTTTTCTCAAATCTAAGTAAAATCTTTATTCTAGTTTAGCTTGTAACTTCTAGAAAAAAGATGAAGATAGTAATACCCATAATGATTGCCTATTAAGTTAAGTTTAATTAATGATGGGATTGGAAAATAAAGATAAAGTTAGATGAGAAAGGAACAATAAGGTCAAAATTTTTTGATTAAAATGGAAACTAGGTTACATAATAAGGATTGCAGTGTGAACTCAAGTCAACGTCGAGCATGCGGAATATATTGATAAAGTAGTATTAATGAATTTTTAAATGTAAGGAAATTATAACTTTTTAAAACAGTCAAAACATGGGCCTTGACAAGGTTTTTCAATTAGGATTATATACTGCTGTATTATCTTTAACCTTAAATTTAGGTTGTGCTCAAGAAGACATCCAGTTCATTTCTCGTAAAATCACTATAGAAGAAAAAGTTTATAACTATCAGGTTTTTGTCCCTCAAAACTGGAAATTAAAAGAAAAATGGCCTGTAGTAGTTTTTCTTCATGGTGCTGGAGAACGAGGTGAGGATGGGATTCGTCCAACTAAGGAGGGAATTGGGCCAGTTATTAAGAAAGCCAACCATGATTTTCCAGCCATTGTCATTTTCCCTCAATGTCAGAGGGGTAGGTGGTGGACTCACCCGGAAATGGAGTTTCTTGTATTACAATCTCTAGAAAAATCAATAAGTGATTTCAATGGAGACTCCAGTAAAGTATTTTTAACAGGGATGTCTATGGGAGGTTATGGGACATGGTATCTGGCAGCAAAATATCCTAGAAAGTTTGCAGCTCTAGCACCCATTTGTGGGGGAGTAGTTCCTCCTGATGGAGTGAAGATCCCTGTAGACCACCCGCCTGTTGAACTATCATCAGATCCTTATAGGACAATGGCAAATAAGATTGGGAAGATTCCAGTTTGGATTTTTCATGGATCAGAAGATCCAATTGTATCTGTAAATGAGTCTCGAGCGATGGCTGCAGCATTGAAGGACTTAGGGGGAGTTGTTAAATATACAGAGTATGAAGGAGTTGGACACAACTCTTGGGATAAAGCCTATGCTGAACCCAATTTTTTCTCTTGGCTTTTATCACATTGAAGATTTAAGTTTAATGGGTGTGGGGATTGCCAACGTTAATTTTAAAATTTTAACTCTATCTTAGTGTTTCATTTTCTGTGAACCATTTGTTGTTGAACTCTTTTGGTTATCGTCAAGCTTTAAGTACTTCGATTGCTTTAAACAGCAAAATTTCACTATAATTGGTTAACTGTATTAGGTCTAAGAAAAATAAAGACTAGGCCTAAGGTAGTTCTTCGAATAAATAACTATATGGAAGATTGTTATTAATGCCTCAGACTCTTACTGAAAAAATTTTTTCAAGTCACTGTGGAAGAAAGGTTCATGCTGGTGACTTTATCCTGGCAGATTTAGATTTAGTTATGGCCCATGATACAACTTGTGCTTGGGCTTTAGAGCCTTTCTATCAAATTTCTGACCGTGTTTTTGATCCTAAAAAAATTTTTATTCCGTTTGATCATGCTTTTCCCAGTCCCAGTGTAGCCATGTCTAAGCTTCAGCACCAAATCAGAAAATTTGCTAATGAGCAGGGAATTCCAGTAGTTTACGATGGAGTTTGTCACCAAGTAATGTCAGAAAGATTAATTAACCCTGGTAATTTGATCTTGGGCGCTGATTCTCACAGCCCAACTGGGGGAGGCTTAGGAGCTTTGACAATTGGTGTAGGATCAACTGATGCTGCAATTGCTATGGCTACTGGAAAGAGTTGGTTCCGAGTTCCACAAACTATTCGTGTTGAAATTACAGGTGATCTTCCAAAGGGTTGTTATTCGAAAGATGTGGTTCTCACAGTAGCAAAGGAGATTGGTTCGAATGGAGCTAATTATAGGGTCATTGAATATACTGGACCCACCGTTTGTTCATTCAATGTCCCTTCTCGGTTAACGCTTACCAACATGAGTGCAGAGATGGGTGCTAAGGCGGCTATTGTTGCTCCTGACAATAATACGAAAATCTATCTAAAAGAAAATGATCGACTGATTGAGTTTGATGAAATTACGAGTGATCCAGAAGCTCACTTTGAAAAGGAACTTCGATTTGATATCTCTAACCTTAAACCTATGATTGCTTGTCCTCCTGATATTGATAATGATGTGCCAGTGGATCAAGTGGAACCTGAAAAAATTCTAGTTGATCAAGTTTTTATTGGATCTTGTACTAATTGCAGAATTGAAGATCTAGAGGTTGTTTACAAAATGTGGAAAGGTAAAAGAGTCAAAGAAGGTTTACGTGCGATTATTACTCCAGCATCCCGCCGAGTGTACATGGAAGCTATTAAGCGGGGTTATGTCGAAGAATTTGTCAATTTTGGAGCAGTGGTATCTAGTCCTGGTTGTGGTCCTTGCCTCGGGAGATCTGGAGGCGTGCTCTATGATGAAGAAGTTTGTGTTTCTACCAGCAACCGAAATTTTGAAGGGAGAATGGGTAGTCCTAAAGCTAGAATATTTTTAGCGAGTCCCGCTACTGCTGCAGCATCTGCTTTAACCGGAATAATTACTGATCCACGGAGCTTTGTTGATTAAAGAAAGATAGGTGAGAATGAACTGGAAATTTGGAGACAATGTCAACACAGACCTGATTACTCCAGGCCGATATAACATAACCACTGATCCTAATGAACTAGCTAAAGTATGTTTTATTGAATACCGTCCAGAATTTCACCAAAAGGTTGAGGCAAATGATTTTGTGGTTGCTGGTAACAATTTTGGGTGTGGTAGTTCAAGGGAAACTGCTGCTATAGCGCTTAAACACTCGTATATTACAGCCGTAGTTGCAAAATCTTTTGCCCGAATATTTTTTCGGAACGCAATAAATTTGGGTCTTTTGTGTATTATTGCAGAGACTGATTCTATTGCTGAGAATGACCTTCTTGATTTGGATTTTGAATCCCAAGTGCTCCTAAATAAGACTAAGAATGAAACAATTCCTATTAAAATTCCTGGAATGATGCGCAGACTTTATCAAGAAGGGGGTATTATCAATTATCTAAAAAAAAATGGATTAACTGCTCTAGCTAATTTAGAGAAATTTTAAAGAATTACCTCATTGAGGTACTTTTAATCATTATCATTTTTGAGTTTCTTGGGTTGGTAGACTTAAGCTAGCAACCCAAGAAAACCTTTCCTACAGTGCCAAGATCAAATGAACCGAGAAGCTAAGCCTAGAGCCTTTGTTGTGACGGTGAGTGATTCAGCCTCACGTGGAGAAAGAGAGGATCTCTCTGGACCTGCTGTTCGTTATGAATTAGAGAATTTAAGCTGTAATGTTTTGGAAATCTTATTAGTTCCTGACGAAGTGGAGAAAATTAAAGAATGCTTAATAGATTGTTGTAATCTACAAAATATTCACTTGATTGTCACAACAGGAGGAACTGGTCTTGCACCTAGAGATGTGACACCTGAAGCTACGGCGACTGTAATTGAAAGAGAAGTGCCAGGAATGGCAGAGCTAATGAGAATAGAAGGAATGAGATACACAAAAAAAGCAGCTCTATCAAGAGCGTTGGTGGGCATTAGGGGAAGAACTCTTATTATAAATTTGCCTGGGAGTGTTAAAGGTGTGAAGGAATCTCTAAGTTCACTAGAAACAGTTCTACCTCATGCTCTTGAAGTAATTTCGGGAAACACTGTTCGCTGTGGTGACTAGGTACTTTGTTTAGGTTTAAAAGTTTTGTTTAGTTTTTGGCCACTGGACTAGATGTTAGTTTTAGACATCTTCTGGCACTACAAAAGGAGGGCGATACTGACGTTTAAGAAACGCATTAGATTCTTCGTCGTTAGGGAATTTCTCTTCGAGTGGATCGTATTGTAAAGTACGGCCTGTACGATAAGCAATATTAGCTAAATGGGCTAATGAAGATGAGATATGACCTTCTTCAATGTCAGAATTAAGTTGGTTATGATTTCGGGTTCTAATGGCATCAATGAAGTTAGCAAAATGATTGCCACCTTCTTCACGGCTAGGTCCAGGCTCTTGTTTTTTTCCTAAGAAGGTCCGATAGCCATCGTACTTGGAAATCTCAAGATATCCTTCAGAACCATAAATAAAAGCCCCAATTTGGCTTCCACCTTCAGAGTTTGTGATCCAGGGACGGACTTCAAAAGTTAAAATTTTCTGCTCATCAGGATATTCAAAAGTAGATATTTGAACATTAGGAGTTTCCTGATCATCATTAAATAAATAATGTCCGCCTAGGGACTGCACTCGTTTGGGAAGACCAACTCCTAAACCCCAACGAGCTAAGTCTAGTTGATGAGGACCTTGGTTTCCAATGTCTCCATTACCGTAATCCCACTGCCAATGCCATTGATAATGAAAACGGTTTTGTGTAAAAGGCCGTTTTGGAGCTGGACCAATCCAAAGGTCATAGTGGATACCTGGTGGAATTGGTTGCTCTTTGGCTTTTCCAATACTTTTTCTCCATTTAAAACAAAGGCCTCTGGCCATGTAAACATCACCAATAAGACCTTCTCTAATTTTTTGCATTCCCTCTTGAATTGCAACACTACTTCTAATTTGGGTCCCACATTGTACTATTCGGTGATATTTTCGAGCAGCCTCTACCATTTTTCGGCCTTCCCAAATTCCGTGAGAGGTTGGTTTTTCAATATAAACATCTTTACCAGCTTGACATGCCCAAATGGTACCTAGTGCATGCCAATGATTTGGAGTTGCAAAAGAAATTACATCGACATCTTTCTTATCCATTAAATCTCGCATATCGGTAAAAGCCTCTGGTCTTTTACCTGTTACCTTCTCCGTTTCAGCTAGCCTTTCATTCAATATGTTCTCATCAATATCGCATAAGGCTGCTACTTCAATATTACGATTCCTTAGATCATTAAAGGCTTGTATGTGACTTTGGCCTCGACTACGTAATCCCACTACAGCTACACGGATACGGTCATTGGCTTGGGTTGAGACTGGAGAATGAGAGAAACTAGAAGCTGTCATTGCTACTGATGTCATAAGAAAATAACGCCGATTTGTTTGATTCATGACGTTCCTTTTTTAACACTTTTAAAATTTCTACCAACATGTACTAAACGTAGTTTAACAATAACTGCTATTTCAATATATATTACTTTTAAATTTATTGTGGAATCAAAAAGTTAACAGATTAATCTTGGTATAGGTTCTGGTTAATCAAGATTTGTTACGTTCGTGGAATCAACTACTGTTCCTAACAGGCGAAATCGTTTGTATCGTTGTTCTAGGAGTTCTTGTTTTGAAAGAGAATTCAATTGTTGTAGTCCTAGGTGCAATTGTTGATCGACTAACTCAGCTGTTTTTTGGGGATCGAGATGAGCCCCCCCTTCTGGTTCTGGGATTACTTGGTCTACAATGCCAATTTCCTTGAGATGTTGGGAAGTAATCTTCAGAGCAGTGGCCGCTGATTCAACTTTTGATTGATCTTTCCATAATATTGCTGCACACCCTTCGGGAGAAATCACTGAATAGTAGGCATGTTCCAGCATATAGATTTGGTTTCCAATCCCAATTCCTAAAGCTCCACCGCTACCACCCTCCCCAGTGATTGTCACTAAGATTGGAACCTTTAACTGAGTCATTTCACGCAGATTAAATGCAATAGCCTCAGCTTGACCACGTTCTTCGGCCCCGATACCAGGATAGGCTCCTGTGGTGTCTACAAAAGTAAAAATTGGCCGCGAATATTTTTCAGCAAGTCGCATTAACCGCAAGGCCTTTCGATAGCCTTCCGGTTTAGGCATGCCGAAGTTTCGAAAAAGTTTTTGTTTTGTGTCTCTGCCTTTTTGAGTACCGAGAACCATGCATGGCTCCCCGTGAAAACAAGCCATACCACCAATCATTGCTGGATCATCAGCATAACGGCGATCCCCATGTATTTCAGAATAATCCTGAAAGATGATATTGATAAAATCTTTAACATGTGGCCGTTGGGGGTGGCGAGCCAATTCGATTCTTTGCCAAGGTGTTAAGGTCATTTGATGCCTTCTCGAGCCAATTTTGGAAATCTAAAAGTATACTCAGTTTAGTTTAAAAGCCAGTTACCTAAAATTTTCTTTACTAGCCTAGACTATTCTCAAAGTGAAAATTCCTTTCTAAATCCCTTATAGCTTTTTTTGACTTCGACATAATGAGTATCTCATTATGTGTTAAGTTATAAACTTTGTCTTTAATAAATGAGGTCATAATTTAACTTTCCCCTTGCCACAAAGTAATTCCAACTGTTGAATTAGATCTTCTTTTGCCGATACCTGAATTACGTCTTTAGGGTTCAAATTTATTAGGTAGCCCTCAGGATGTTCAAGTTGAAAAATAACCTGCCTGTCACCGGGATTTTTCTCAAGAATGGTTTTTAATTCTTCTGGGAGGTTTTGCGACATTCCTTCTAAATTGATGCGAATGGTAACTGGTTTGCCTGTCTGTTGGACGATCGCTTCTAATATTTGTATTTCTTTAACAATGATTTTTCGCGATCCTGAATCTTCAACTTCTAGCGATCCTTTAACAAGAAGAGCTGCTTCTGACTTAATAAGAGACTCGTTCCGACTAAAAGTTTCTGGAAACACGACTGCATCAATTGAGCCACTGAGGTCCTCCAAAGAGAACACAGCCATTCGATCTCCTTTTTTTGTACGCAGGGTTCTAAGTGAACTGATCATGGCTCCTAACTGAACATTACTACCAGAGTCCTTCTCGTTAATTTCTTCTACGTTAGCTGTTGATAAAGCCTTTAAATTTTCAGAAAAATTTGTTAAAGGATGGCCAGTAATATAAAAACCCAGAGCCTCTTTTTCATTTGAAAGCAGCAGTGAGTGAGGCCATTCCGAAATTCTAGGCACGTCTGGTTCTTCACCTGGGTAGGGATAGCCATCGGCCGAGTTAATATCGTTATCAGCAAATAACGCTTGCTGGCCAGATTCTCGGTCTCTTTGCATTTTTTGGGCTGATTCAATTGCCTTATCAACAGTAGCAAATAACTCTGAACGACGTTTCCCAAGTGAATCTAACGCGCCAGCTTTAATAAGACTTTCAATCATACGTTTATTAACCAAATGGAGATCAATTTGTTCACAGAGTTCAAAGATAGAACGGAATTTTGATACTACTTTTCTACCGGCTAAAACAGAATTTATTGCATTAGTCCCAACATTTTTTATTGCCATCATTCCAAAACGAATTTCAGATCTTTGAGGTGTAAAGTGTAGATCGCTGACGTTGATATCTGGAGGAAGGATTTTTATACCTAAATCCCGACATTCATTAATATATTTTACTATTTTGTCGGTGTTATTAATTTCGCTTGTTAGCAATGCCGACATGAAGCATATGGGATATTTAGCCTTCAGATAACCTGTTTGATAGGCTAAGAGGGCATAGGCTGCAGAATGGGCTTTATTGAAACCGTAGCCTGCAAACTGTTCCATTAAGTCAAAGATTCTAGCGGTTATTTTTTCTCCAAAACCTCTTTTTGTTGCACCGGCAATGAACTTTTCTCGCTGTGATTCCATTTCTTCCTTCTTTTTTTTACCCATAGCTCTACGGAGAATGTCTCCTTCTCCTAAGGAATAGCCGGCTAATACATTTGCAATCTGCTGGACTTGTTCTTGGTAAACAATTACTCCTAAAGTTTCTTTTAAGATACTTTCAAGTTCTGGGAGCTCATAGACAACTTCTTTTTGTCCATGTTTTCTCTCAATGAAATCGTCAATCATTCCACCGCCAATTGGTCCAGGTCGATAAAGGGCATTAAGAGCAGTGAGATCTTCTAATCTTTCTGGTTTAAAACGCCGAAGAATTTCTTTCATTCCACTACTTTCAAATTGGAAAATACCATTGGAGAGCCCTTTAGAAAAAATTTCATAGGTATTTTTATCATCCATAGGTAATGATTCTAATAGTATCTGTTCCCCAGTGGTTTGGTGGATGAGTTTAACAGTCTCATCCAAAACTGTTAAAGTGGTTAGGGCTAAGAAATCCATTTTAAGCAAACCAATTTTTTCCAAGTGGTTCATAGAAAACTGAGTAGTGATTTCATCCTTGTTACTCTTATAAAGTGGGACAATTTCCATGAGAGGTTTAGGTGCGATTACAACACCTGCTGCATGAGTTGAAGCATGACGAGCCATGCCCTCTAGTCTTTTAGCTATATCAAAGAGATCACTTATCCGGTCGTCGTTGGAAATTAGATCCCGCAATCCAGCTGAATCTTTTATAGCTTTGTCTAAGGTTATACCAATTTCAGTCGGGATCAATTTAGCAATTCGATCTACTTCTGCATAAGGCATGTTCAAGCTGCGTCCAGAATCCTTGACAGCTGCTTTAGCTGCCATCGTCCCAAAAGTGATGATCTGGGAAACATTATCCCGGCCATATTTTTGAGTAACATAATTAATAACTTCCCCGCGACGATTAGTACAGAAGTCAATATCAATATCTGGCAAAGATATTCTTTCTGGATTTAAAAACCGTTCGAATAATAAGCCATATTTAATAGGGTCAATGTCTGTAATTTTTAAGCAGTAAGAAACTAAACTTCCAGCTGCAGATCCTCGACCTGGTCCAACTGGAATCTGATGTTCTCGGGCATATCGCATAAAGTCCCATACAATCAGGAAATAACTAGGGAACTGCATTTGCTTAATAATATTGATTTCATGTTTAAGTCTATCTTCATAGGTTTCCAAGGGAATTGTTAGCTCTCCGCGTTTCCGAAGACTATTCCAAGATGCACTTCGCCTTTCAAACCCTTCCCAAACTACAGATTCAAAATAGTCATCTAGGTTTTTAGACTCGGGAACTTCAAAGTGAGGAAAGGGTTGACTAGTTTTTTTCCACTGGAAATCACAGCGCTCAGCAATAATTTTAGTTTGTCTAATAGCATCAGGGTAATCTCTAAACAGTTGTGCCATTTCATCTGCACTTTTAACGTAAAACTGATCAGTGGCAAAGCGCATCCGATTACTGTCATTCATAGTTTTTCCCGTTTGGATGCAGAGGAGTACTTCATGGGCGCGGGAGTCTTGTTGAGTAACATAATGGCAATCATTGGTTGCTACAAGAGGGACATCTAAAGAATGTGCCAGTTTAAGCAGCTCTGGATTAATACGATGTTCAATATCCAATCCCTGGTCTTGCATTTCAATGTAATAATGGTCTTTTCCAAAAATATCTAGATATTCTCTAGCGGCTTTGTGTGCATTTTCAAATTGTCCAATGGCTAGATTTGAACAAACTTCTCCACTTAAGCAGGCGGAAAGACAAATCAGTCCTTCATGATGTTGGTCTAAAAGTTCCTTGCTAATTCGAGGTTTATAATAAAAGCCTTGGAGAAAGCCATGGGAAACTAGTTTTACTAAATTGCGATAACCAGTTTCATTTTCGCAGAGTAAAACCAAGTGATGATTTGATTTCTCTCCTTCGTTGGAAGAACGGTCTCTGTGGTCTCCACGGGCCACGTACACTTCACAACCAATTATTGGTTTGATTCCCTTATTTTTTGCAGCCTCATAGAAGTTCATAGCACCAAAAAGATTGCCATGGTCTGTGATTGCTGCAGCCGGCATCTTCAGTTGTTCTAACCGATCCATCAGGGTGTCAATCTTGCAAGCACCATCTAACAAACTGTAGTCTGTATGGAGATGCAAATGGATGAATTCATTTTGCACAAGTTGCTCCAAAATTTATAAATGGCTAAAATTTTTCAAGTAAGATTAAGAATGTTTTTGGCTTCTTTTTGGCTTTTCTCAGACATTCTAACTCCTGAACAGGGTATATCCAAAGAAAGCCATAGCAATTCCAATCAAAACCTGCAGTAGAATATAGCCAGACAATTTAAATAATTCTCCATTCTGAAAAAACAATTGAGCCTCGTAAGCAAATGCTGAAAAAGTAGTAAAACCTCCCAAAAGGCCCACTGTTATGAAAAAAAACAAAGTTGAGTCTGAAGAAATTCGATCGACTGAAAATCCAGCCACTATTCCAATTAAAAAACAACCAATGACATTAACAGTTAATGTGCCTAAAGGAAATTGAGAAGCAGGAATTATTTTCTCAATTAGAGAACTAAATACAAAACGGGCAGTAGTCCCTACAAAACCGCCTAATCCGACTATTAAACTAACTCGAAAAAGTTCTTGATTCATATTCAATTTCCCAAG
>CAYWYX010000014.1:0-6481 GCA_964462735.1 uncultured Acidobacteriota bacterium
ATAGTAACGCCAGCATAGGTAAAAACCCACAACCCCCAGATAAGGAAGTGACTGCTTAATTGCCAACCAAAACCTTGCTATCAAGCTATTAGATCCTCTGGGTAAGACAAACTGATAAGCCGCAACTAAAATGGGAAGGGTCAGAGCCATTTCTTTCCAGAGCAATGCAAACATAAAGGAAATAAGTGAACCACACCAAAATATGAATGATTGATGTTGTGTGGGGGACTGACTGTTTTCCAGGAAAGGAGTCTTCTTGACATTTTTACTTTCCAACTGAGTTATCACCAAGGAAGAATCTGGTTTAGTCATGAGAAAGAACAAAAACGAAAAAAACATTAAAAGAGCACAACCCAACTCAGGAAGAGCTGCAATCCATGCGACGGCTTCGCTGTGTATTGGATGCAATGCGAACAAACAGGCCCCTGTAGTTGTCAACAGAAAATTCTTAGTCAAGTGCCAGAAGATGGCATAGCATAAAATTACAACTAAGGAATGAAAACATATGTTGGCTAAATGAAAATAAAAAGGATTTAATCCAAAGATAGTATTAATCCACCGATAAGACAACATTTGCAGGGGGCGATAGTAATTTGAAATCCCTTTTTGACCTGGTTTTGTATAACCCCAAACATCAGTTGTGAGGATCCTTGTAACAGGCTCATCCTGATTTAGATAGGGATTTCTTACAATTTGAAAATTGTCATCCCACACAAACTCGTGCTGTAATGTATTGATATAAACTAGTCCGCCTGCTAAACAGAGAAAAACCATCGCCAAAATGTGCTGTTTTTTCATTGGATCTAATTCCATCAGTATTTTTGTGAGATCATAAAAAAATGCTTTTACCACTGTCAAGAGGTAGCTTGTATTTCAGTGTTCCAAACAGTTTCTATATTTTTTAGTTATTGACTTTCCAAAGGGATAACATGCTTATCATTCCATTTGGAAATGAGTCTGGTACAATCTATTTTTGGGTTCCCTAGGAATACTTATTTCAAGAAAGCGGAACCTCGATCTGAGTTAACAAAATATTATCTTGGCTTTATAGTTATTGAAATTTAAAAACAAAAGGAAATAGCCCTATCTCTATAATCCGATTACTTTGAAGTAGGGTCCGTACAGATCTAACAACTCTTAAACTACAGTCAGGTGACTCCGTTTAATAGGAGATCTTTACGTAGTTTTTGTAATTTATCAATGCAATCCAAACCCAAAAGAAAGAAAGCAAAAGGACAGTCGAATTCTCCTATAACTTTTCCGTGGCACTATTGCCTGTTACTACTGGTAACAATTGTAGTTGCTTACCTTAATGCCTTTAATGCAGGATGGCATTTTGATGATGGTCCCAACATTCTGAACAATAAGGCGATTCAAGTACAAGATCTTTCGTTAAACACAATATCCTCAGCCCTTAGTAGTGAGATTGGAGGAAAACGACCCGTTTCCTATTTAACCTTTGCTTTAAACTACTTCCTCTCAGATTTAGATCCTAAACCCTATCATTCAGTTAACATCTTTCTGCACTGTGTCAATACCTGGCTTGTGTTTTGGATGATACGACTGGTAACGAAGGTTTTTTATCCCAATTTACTTGTTCACCACCTTAATCTTTTTTCCTTTTTTGTAGCCTCACTATGGGCATTTAATCCGATGCAAACTCAGGCTGTTACACTGATTGTTCAAAGAATGACACTATTAGCCTGTTTATTTTCACTGCTGTCTTTCATTTTTTATTTACTTTGGAGAAAATCTACAACCCAGTTCCTAAATTATTTTTTTCTATTTGGTTCTCTAACTAGTCTTTTACTTGCTTTTGGTAGCAAGGAAAATGCTCTTGTTTTTCCTCTTATTATTTGGGCATACGAATTTCTATGTAGAAAAAAATCGGGTATAAAACCCTCTGTTCTTATTATTTGGCTAAGCATCATAATCCTAATGGGCTCAATGCTCTTTTGGAAAATGCAGATACCTCAAAGATTACAAACAGATTATTCCAGTCGAGATTTCTCCATGTCTGAACGTTTACTGACTCAACCCAGAGTAATAATGATGTATGTCTCTCAATTATTGTTCCCTCTACCATCTCGCTTAGCTTTACACCATGAGGTCAAAATTTCAACTTCAATTTTCTCGCCTTCAACAACATTACCCTCAATTTTATTTCTATGTATTCTTTTGGGCATAGGTGTTTTTGCTATTCATCAAATTCCCTTTGTTTCATTTTGGATATTTTGGTTTTTCATAGGACTTTCGATAGAATCATCAATCTTTCCGCTTGAAATGGCCTTCGAACACCGTGTATATCTGCCTTCCATTGGATTTTTTTGTGCCTTGTTGACACCATTGATAACTGTATGCCCTCGAAATTCGCCTATTATTTCAGTTGCATTAGTTAGGTATGGCCTAGTCTTGGTTTCAGTAATCAGCGTGTTTTTAACCTATCAGCGCAACGATACTTGGAAAAGTGAGGTTTCATTGTGGGAGGACAATGCCCAAAAATACCCTAATAGTGTCCGAGTTTGGATTAATTTAGGGTCAGCTCATATGAAAAATGGAAATCCCAGCGCTGCACAACAAGTTTTTGTTCGAGCTGTTAATGTAAATCCTTCCAACCTTGAAGCTAGAAGTAATCTAGCCCTATTTCGTCTTGGCCAGGGAAAAATTGATGAAGCTATCTCTCTTATAGAGGGTGTCCGGATAGACTCAAAGAAAATAGTGGACTCTGAGATTTACTTTAACTTTGGGGTGGTTTATGCCAAGGATGGTCAATTCCAAAAGGCAATTAACAATTACCGACGAGCTTTAAACCAAAACCCTAATTACACGCA
Source organism: uncultured Acidobacteriota bacterium (assembly GCA_964462735.1). Classification (GTDB taxonomy): domain Bacteria; phylum Acidobacteriota; class Terriglobia; order Versatilivoradales; family Versatilivoraceae; genus JAKUNG01. The sequence goes on from CAYWYX010000014.1 coordinate 2,832, forward strand.
GGCTTGGTATAACATGGGTCTAGCTTATGAAAGATTAAATGATGCTCAGACTAGTGTCCTATGTCTGAAAGAGTTTCTGACGAGGTGGGGGGGGGATTTAGACAATCCTTTTGTACTGGAAGCAAAGCGACTAATAGCTAAGCAAAACTCACCATAAGTACCAACCTAATTCCTACTTTACTAACTCCTTCCTTACTAACTTCTTCCTAGAATCAGGAATATCTTCCTCTCTATATACTTCGCCTTCAATAGTCAGTTTTATTAACTCTTTGATAGGCTCAAATTGAACAAAAATATCCTGCCTAACATCGCCAAGAAACTTGGATGTATCTAGGTTAAATAAAATCTCTCCATTTTCGCCTGGTTTGAAATTTCTAACTTTAGTTACATCCTTAATAAACCATTCTGGGAAAAAAATCTTCTCAACCTTAATCTTTTCTTTAGCAAGGTTATCAAATGGGAACTTAACTTTGAGAGATGTCCCTTTGATTGCAATTCCAAAATCAAACACTTTTTTATCAAATTCTACCTCTAAAGGAATCGGAGTTTCACCATTCTTCTTTGCCGTGGCTCGGTCTGCATTCTTTTTATGATAGTAGTCACGGAAGATTAATGAGTCACTCATTGGTGTATCATTTGGATCAAAAAACCATTCTCCTGAAACAAGTTTCCACCGATACTTTTCTTTTACTGTAATTCGGCCAACAACAGCTGGCCCCAAAGCTTCGCGACTAATCTCAACGATGGCCGAGTTCCCACCCTCTTCAATATCAACTCGCAAAATATTAAAAGCTATGATGCTAGAATCTCCTAGCTGACCGGCACGTCTACTTTTTCTGGATTGAGGATGGATCAATTCTCGAGCGATCTCAACCTCGCCATTGTGTAACGCTGTAAAATACTCAGATACTCGACTCTTTATTGTTTCAATTTCACTGGCAGGTGCGCCAGCCATCTCTAATTGGAACATGCCAGAGAACAACAGAATTAAAAGACCGATCCCCAGAACATATTTTCTTTTGTTTTTCATTCCCCCCCTGCTTCCTCACCAACTTAACAATAAAAAAAGGGTAGCCCAGATTACTCTGGGCTACCCTTGTCAGTTTACTGCAAGGTCATCTTTACTGACCTAGTGATTCTCCACCGGTCGAGGTTGTTCTTGCGGTGACCGAAGGATCGAGCACAACTAATGCAAGGTAACCGTGAGCCACATCGAAGGTGCTTCCGGTGTTGTACTTGCCAAGGACAAAGGCAAATCCATGACCAAACTGGAAGTCAGCCTTTGCAATAACATATCCCTCGAAAGCACTGAAGCCGGTCTGAGCATCGCAAGTGACAGAGCTTACGTCACCGGCACTTAGACTAGCACTGGTAATGGTTGTAATGACAGTACCTAAAGTTCCACTACTTCCATCAGCAGTCTTCGTACTTGAAGGATAGCCGTACCAAGTGATGGCTCCACTTTGTGCTTCACCACCAGCAGTGACAAGTCCACCAAATGCAGTATCATCCTTACTCGTATTTGCAATTGCGATACCTGTTGTGAATCCAGTTGTCTTCTGACAGGTTACGAATGGGAAGAGCATGTAAGTTACACACTTGGTGTTATTGATAAAGTTAGCTGCCGTAGTTACCGGTGCCCCATAACCTGGGAAGGTAGTAGCAACTGCCGGGCCTACATCAGCTGTAATTGTTGACTGAGCGAAGGCTGAACCCAAGGTCACCGTAACAACAGGCGTAATAGTGAACGATTCTTGAACAGCATCACTACTTGATTGGTTAGTTGTGTTAAAGCCATAGGTTGCCGCTGCAGATGTTGAGCCAGCTGCCAACACAAGCGTTGCCGTTGAAGCTGTGGCTGCTGAAGCAACGATAGTGGTTGGCCAACTCAAGGTTACACCTGTTGGTAAACCTGTAACGGCTAACACAACGGTTGTATCTAATGTCGCACCATAACGGGAACGGGCATTGGCTGTAGGGCTAGTATGCTCAACGAATGAACCTGCAAACCCTTCACTAATTTTAATGCTAGGATTAGTTGCCGCTACACAATTTTTCGTTGTCACGGCAGTGGTTGCAGCTGTCATTGTTCCGTTGACGGTTGCAACCGTTACGCTAACAATGTTGAAAAGGTTGGCATTTGAAGGAGTTGATTGAATGGTTGCTCCCACAGTTGCACTCACTGCTTTAGCAGAAACATCCGCTCGAACACCGTTGATTGAAATTAAATCATTAGCAGCAGGAGTTAAGCTTCCTGCAATTGTAATAATGATTTGTCCACCAGCAGCTGTATTGCTACCAGTAATTTTGGTGGCCTGGTTATCACAGGATGTCGAATAGCCTCCGGTACAAGTCAAAGTGACCCCATTAGGGTATGTGACCACACCAGAAGAAATTACTGGATATCCTGTTGGGAGGTTAGCAATAGTAGCTCCCGAATAGGTAATAGATATGGTACTGGCAATTGTTGTACCAGAAACGACGGTTAAGCGAACTTCACCTAACACTTCGTTTAAACCATATTGCACTACCTCTTCATTTCCCTGCGTAACTGTATGAACGATCTGTGCATTGGCAACTGGAACTAACAGACCCAATGTCAGTAGCGCGCATATCAGAAATTTTGCTTTTGCTCGCATTGTCTCTCCTCTTTAAATGATTGTTATTCAACATAAAAAACTTAAAACACTTGTAATAAAATTTAATCTACTAAAATTAATCTACAATTTTTCCGGTGTAGATTGACTAGCTAAACCCGAGCGGCTTGCCTCGGTTTTATTCTATAAAATCTTAAATGATCCCTCACCTCCTTCAAACCACTCGTGATTTATACTTCAATCTACGGCTAACTTATTAATTATGTTATCAAACCGATCGTACGTTAGCATTGCCAAAATAGGATGTCAAGATTTTTTTTACTACGCTCAAACACCCCTATATTAGGTTGACTAACTATCCCCTAACCGGAGAGTTTACGACCACCTTTTATTAGTGTTTCAACTTAACCACAAACTTTTCAATTATGAATTGAATCTTAAACTTATTCACTTAGCCGTAAGATTCATTTATTTGCCCTAAACACCTTACTCCAGGCAAACTCTTACAATTCTCCCTACGCGATACTCCTACAATTATAATTATATGCAATCAAAATGCCAAAAATGAAATTCTTTGATATTTTTCTTTAAATATCTGATTTTATTACTCTTATTATTTAAATTATTTTTCATGCTTCTTTGGTGAAATCTTCTATCTACCTTATATTATGGAATATTATGGATTTAATCGGATTTCAATACGAAATCTCGGAAAATAAAAGCACTTTAATTTGGTTAAATTTTGAATCTAGGGAAATTACATGGACTAGCTGAACTATCTAAAATATAAGTTTATTAGTTAATTGAAAAAAGAATGACACGCAAACTCTTCATCTTTTAGGTCATTAATAGTTTATTTAATTATAAGATCCAGATAAAAGTTTACACCTCTTACTATAAAGTATGATCTTAAACCATAAAGATAAGATGCAACATGACTTGGAGAGAAAATATTATCGGGATTTTAACAGCAGAAATTTAACCAGTTTGGTTTCTTTGAAACTTCCTTACTCCTTACCAGGAGCCTTTTTATTAGAAGCTTTATTTTCTTGA
>CAYWYX010000014.1:6581-38245 GCA_964462735.1 uncultured Acidobacteriota bacterium
AGCTTTATTTTCTTGACGAAGTATTTTTTTTATTTCTCTTAGTCGAGATTTAAGTTCCTTATTTAAATCAGCAACCTTTTCTATATCATCAATCACATGAGGAGTAATCAACGCGATTAGTTCCGTTCGACTGTTGGTCTTCGAAGTATTTCCAAATAGTAATCCAATCACCGGGATGCGCCCCAAAAAAGGAACTCGATCTCTAGTTAAACCCTTAGACTCAGAGATGATGCCTCCAATGGCAATTGTCTGACCATCCTTGACTGTAATTTGCGTTGATACACTCCGAATGTTAATAGTAGGAGACTGGATTGCCATTCCTGCGGGGGGAGGTCCTGGACTGCTAACTTCTTGTTCAACTCTCAGGGTCACCCAACCAGAAGCATTGATCCGGGGAGTTACATTTAAAATCACTCCAGTCGCTCGGTTTTGAATAGTATTATTAAAAATATTATTCCCCCCTTGCATTCCGCCTGGAACCATCCCTTGAGAAGTTAACATTGGCACCTGGGTCCCCACTTGAATGTGTGCGGCAATATTATCGGATGCAATTATCGAAGGCGCCGACAAAACCCTCGACCGGCTTCTATTTTCCTGGGCATTCAGAAAAGACACTAACTCTCGAGTATCTCCAAGCAAAACCTTGGCCGCCGTATCAAGACCGCTTCCAGATTGAAAGCTGGAATTCCCAAAAGCAACTCTGTTACCAGCAGTGGCTGATGGGCTAGTAACAGTGGGTTTATTTCGATTTTGCAGGAAATATGAAATACCCATTGACAGATCGTCAGATAGGACAACTTCATAAATTTTAACATTAATCAGTACTTGCTTAGGAACTCGATCCAACTCCACAATGGTGCGTTTAATTGGTTCATAATCCTCAGGACTACACTGAACAATTAAGACATTATTGATTTCATCAGCAACTATCTTTATTTTTCCTTGAGAAAATCTACCTAGTGTTTCAGCTGATTGAACTGTCTTTGAACTATATTCTCCAGACACAGCCATTTCTGTCGTCGATAATTCCTCCGGCATAGATTCATCTGGAGATTTTTTAGTATCAAACCGATTTTCTGCAAGCTCACCATACATCTCTAAAAGCAACTCACCTATATTTTTGGCTTCACCATTCTGAATTTTGAAAATATAGTTTCGAACCCCTTGACTAACTGCTCCAGGATGATCAAGCTTTTTAACCCACTTTTCAACTTGGCCAAAACTTCTATAATTTGAACTAATGGCAAGGATTGCATTAATCCGATCAATAGAGACAAATCTGATGGCGGATTGGTCTGACAAAGCATAGCCCTCAAAAATATTTTCCAGATCAGCAATCAAGTTCTTGGCCAGACCATGTTTTATAGAATAAAGCTGAACTCGTCTGTCAGCAAAAACATCAGCATCAAAAATATTGATAAGCTCAAGTAACTTTTTTAAGTTGCTTGGGGTTTCTGTAATGAGAAGAAAATTAGCCTTTTGGTGGTAAGTAATATCACCCCCATCTGATAAATAGGGATTCAATATTCCTGCCATATCCCCAGCAGAAACAAACTGCATAGGGACAATTTGAAGCACTCGACCTTCCTTTACCATTGGCTTTCCAATTGTTGTTGCAATTTCTAGGGGAAGTTGTTTGGCACCTTCACTAGGAAGGATTCGATAAAAAGACCCGGTCTTAACAATAGCGGCACCATTGATTTGGAGTACAGTCTCCAATACAGTCATTAACTCACTGCGTTTCATTTCTCCATAAGTATGGATATTGACAAAACCTTGGACATCTGGATCTAACACATAATTAAGTTTGAGCTCAGCCGCAAGATTACGAATAAATTCAAGCAGGTCACAGTCCATACAAGCAAAACGGACAGTTGAAGAAGCAGATGGGTCCGAATTAGCTTCTCCCCTATTTCCAGCAACGCTAGTTTCACTAGTTGGCCTTGGCGTTTGAGGCAAATTTTCTCTTGAAGGTTCTTGAAGTAGATCCAAAGCCTCTTTAACTGATTCAATTAAAGGCGTTATAGCACCCAGATCTGGGCGTAAGGCCCCTCGATTAATAAAATCTAAGGCTGCCTGATCTACCTTAACAGTCAGATAAGGAGAGCTGAGATATGAAGGATCACCAGCCTCTATCTTTTCGTAATCCAGATTAGTTACAGTATAACCAGACAATCTATAAAATAAATCCTCTCTCGCCCTTTTGAAAAACTCTATTCTAGCCTTCTCACCAATCAGTTCATCTCCCACAAACTTGATTTTAATGTGGAAGAAACCTTCGGGTAATTCAGTGGACTTACTAGCTGCTGAGTCTTTGTCATTCTCTGAGCTTTCTGGAGAAACAGTCGGTTCTTGAGAAGAGAGTTCTCTTTCTTCGGAGGTTGTTTCTTGGGAAGTTATTTTTTCGTTCGGAGTGGGAATATCTTTTTGACCAGTTGTTTCTTGGGAAGTTATTTTTTCGTTCGGAGTGGGAATATCTTCTTGACCAGTTTTTTCTTGGGGGGCATTAGCCTTCGGAGAAGATGTCTGGGTGCCTGATTTTTTTTCTCTAGCGGTACGAACCACCCCGAAAGGAGTCTGAATTTCTATGTATTCTATCTCTGAATCTTTTACACCGGAAGAACTCGTTTCAGTTTGATCCTCTTTTGCAATTTCTGACTTCTCTCCATTTTCTGGCTTCTTACTTCCATCTTGAGCAGAAGCAAACAGGCATAAACAGAACCCTGAAACTATTAAGGAAAAGAGATTTCTTTTAAAATTTATCCGTATAAATGAATCCATTTTAATGATCATTTAATTCCTGACCTTTTTTGATCAATTTCATCTTTCAATTATCATTTTGTATTTCCTTGATTAACCTAAACTTAACTAAGAACATAGATAAATCCCGATCTGTTCCCTTACTAGTAAGAGACGCACGTCAGGCTAAAAAAGTTTAAAACTTTTTCCACTATTTACTTGTTCTATTGAAAAGTCTTATCTTCTTCTTCTAGGATTCACATCAACCCAAGTCCTAGTAGGGCCAAATGGAGAAGGAACCTCGACTAAGCGTTTACCATTTACCACAGTTCCAACAGGTACTGATGTAGTCGGGGGCATTCCTTGGTTATTCTTGTTACTTGGTTCTTTTCTGCGGCTTGAGGTTACTGTCGACTGAGAGCGTCTAGACCCTATCCCAATTCCACGTACTGTCTTACGGGCAGTTCTTCGCGACTTAGTCTTCCTGCTTCTAGATTGAGGTACGTTTTTTGCATCATCAATGCGAATTTCTACTACGCCATCTTCAGATTGCATAACTACTTTGTCCATAAGAATGCGAACTAAGGTAAATCCATCCATTGACTGACCAATCTTGATCCGTTGATAAAGTTTAGTTTTCCCCATAGATTCTCTCGAAACCATTAACGCATAAGAGTTATTACCAAAACCCATCGTACCCATTAGAACAGGCTTGGGTTTTACTACCTTTGTTTCAACAACTGCTACTTCAACTGGTCGAGGAGCTTCCGGGATGAGGTTGTTCCGATGAAAATGAAATAAATGGTGTTCAACAATTCCCCTATAGTCAGAAGGGCTTGAACTTTGCAACTCCCTTCTCAATCCATTAGATTCAGTCAATAATTTACTGGAGAATTTTTTCAAATTATTTTCCGCTTTGAAATGAATCCATTGATTTCGCAATAGAATAGACAAACAAATCCCGAGAATCAGAAGTAACAAACTCAATAACTGACTTTTTTTTCTCAAAATTGACATAGTAATGGACCTTTTCAGGATTGATTCTCCGAGGACTGAACAGGTTCCGAATATTTCAGACCTGATAGTGTCAAGGTCGCACGTATATTTTTTTCTTTTGGCACATTTTGATGAGTTGGGTCTATCTGAACGTCTTCAAGAAACAATAATTTTGGGCCAGTCTCTAGGGCAACTAAAAAACTTACCAAATGATCGATTGAACCCCTCAAAAGTATTCTAGTAGAAATCTTAGTATAATGGTCGCTCACTTTCTGCCCTGCCAACAAATCAGTGCTATGAACTACCAGTCCTGTAGCAATTGCCATGTTTCTCACTAAACCCTGAATCTCTGCACCCGCCAATGAATTGCTATCACTATCGAGTAACTCTTTTTCTAAATCTGCCACTTGTTGACGTATCCGAGGAAACTCATCTTCGAAGGCACCATTATCTTTGAGAATCCTTTGATAATTAACTAGTCGTTTTTCCTGAATCCTTGTTTTTTCAGCTTCTTCAGATCTGGAATTCCACCAGGGAAGAATAACCAAATCTACTGGTAAATAGAGGAGCACCGCTAAACCGGTTATCCAAAGCAGTCTTTTTTCTCGTTGAGATACTTTCATCATAGTTATTAGTAGGACTCGAAACAATCTAGAATAATTAAAAATTTCAGTTCACTTGTTAACAACGGTCATCACCCTTTCAAAGAAGTTGCTTTTGATTTGTTAACTTCACACGAATACCATAACGTTCCCGTCCTGAAGGTTGCCTAGTAATCGCCGAAATAACTTCTGCCTGCTCAAAATACTCAGAATCCTCTAAAATTTTGGGAATAGCTGCGGCTGTAAGAGACCATCCTCTTATCTCTAACACACCGTCCTTTAGAACTAGATTAGTGACCATGGAATTCTTAGGAAGAATTGTAGATAATTCGTTCAAAGCTAAGCAGATCTGTCGAGTATTCAGCTTTTGTGACAACAAAAAATCTCTTCTGTCTCTCCATACAGACAACTTGGATTCTATTTCCCGAACCTGTTTTACCTTAGGCCCCAACCTAGCTACCTCACTAGCTACTTGAGACAAATAATCTTGTTGTTGAAAAGATCCTCTAAACACAAGTGCAATTAATAATAAAAGATTAATTCCCAACAAGATATAAGTTGGAACCCACTCCCAAACCGACTGCTGAACACGTTGATCGGATGGCAGCAAATTTAGACCGATTGGCATGTTCTTGTTAAGTCCGGAAGTAGCCGATAGCACTGACGGCAAAACTCCTCCGGAATTTTTATTATCAGATTTCAGTGCACTGCTGGCTTGGAACCCTACAGGATAGGGTAAGCGGTGGATTATTAGGTCATCATTCGACCTTAATTTCTCAGGCACTTCACCCAAAAGGAATAGATTCAGTGGTTCTCCAATAGAAAGATGTGCTTGGCCTTGAAAAAGTTCACCTTCTTTTTTCAAAGCCTCAGTCAAATTTTCCGGAAGGAATGTTAATTCTCGAGAACTTTGGAGATGTCGATTAGATAATCCCACTAGTTCTCCTGACGAAGTTGCGAGAAATCCAGCAAGAGCTATCGACTTCTTACTTGGTATTGGAGACTCAAGGTAATAATTAGCAATCGCCACGGAAAGAGGAACGACCCGGTCAACTCGGACTCCAAGCTGTTGACAAAAATTAAGGTATTTATCAAGAATCGACTGAAGAACAATGAAAATTGTTACCTGTATTGTGTCAGACTTAGAATCTTGCTTAGTTGATACATAATCATAACTGATGGTTTCATCTTCAGATGGTAGTAGATTCAAAAGTTGATACTCAATAACCTTATCCAAATTTTCCTCAGTTTCTTTGGGAAGCTCTAGGTGACGAAGAACTACATCACGTCGAGCTAAGGCAAGGTTACATTGATACCGAGTCACTCGATTCTTTTTTAGAAAATTCTCGATCTTACGTTGCAACTCAGAAGATTGTTTATTTGCTATGTCCTCGACAAAAAGATAGTCAACCCATTTCCAACGATTAAACCGAGATGAAAGGAGTGTTAGGTGCAACACATCATCATTTACCCAAACACCTAAACTATATTCAGTCACTACTTGTCTCAGCCCAGAAAGATCAGTTAGTTTTTGATTTATAATCATCTCTGCAGTCCAATCAGTTCCAACTCAGAAACCGAAGCTAAACTTACTTCAGCTTCTGAAGGCCAATATTCATCGTACCAAACCAGACGTCTGTGACCACCTTCGGATGAAGTATGACTTCTAGCCACAACCTTAATACTTCGACGGGTTGACGAACTCTTTAACCAAGCAGTCGCTATAATTGAATAAGTCTTGGAAGACTTTGTCCTCGTTAGTGCCAAAGCCTCTGACGAAACTAAAGCCGTCACATCTTGAGCCATCAAAAATTCTTCTTTCCTGGCTTGTACAATTTGTTGAGCTTTACCCTCAGTCATACCCGGCAGCGCTGCCAATACTTCTGGAGCTGCATAGTTGATATTGACCTGAGGGGATCCCGAGTAAACCGTTAGAAATTTGATGAGCCCCGGCTGGAATGCTACTTTATTCTTTTTTAGCTTCTTTGGAACCCCGTATATCAGTTCTCGACTCACTCCATTAATAGACAGTAGTTCTTCTACGGAACGAAACCTCTTGATCTGTTTTGAATTACGGCTTCCTACCTCTTGAGAAGGCTTTCTTCTCTTAAGAATAGATTCTATGATCAATGCTTTTGGGGACTCAGCTACACCTAAACCTAACAGGAGTCTTTCTAAAGTTTCTTCTTCAATAAAGTTAAGATCCAATTTCCCTGTTTCATCTTGTAACGTCAGATGACATATCATTTTTTCATTACTCATCACATAGTGATTCTGACCATTAGAAAATGGAAAAAGTGCTTCCTGTTTTTTGATGTCTTTGTCAGGATAGGCAATCAGATAGAGAACTGCCTCAACACCTCCCCGGGCATAGAAATAAGCCTGCTCTGCATCTCCTGCTGACCTAGAAAGATCAGCTTCCATTGTCACCGTAGCAGCCAAATTAAAAGCCAACAAAGAGAGTCCAACCAAAACCCAAAGTAAGGTAATCAGAATGATACCCTTGGCTTTCTTTTTAGTATTCTTTCCACTAATTGCTTGATAACAGTCACTCATCTCTTTTATTCCTTAGCCCACTTGAATTGGAACCCAAACCGAAAAATTATGAGTCCCTAACGGTGGCTGGCTTTTCCACTTGAGTCTCATCTGAAATCCCGCAGGTAGTTTTTCTCGCCACTGTTCAGTAGACGCCAATGATTCTGCTAAAGCCAGTAAGCCTGCAGCGCCTGGCATATAAGAAATCCCTCCTCCTATATTGAGTCCAACTTCATCGTGTTTTTCTTCCTGCCGTTGAAGATAAATAAATTCTATTTCCGCAAGATTCTCAAGAAGCTTAATGGATTGAGAATAGGATTTTCTGGATGCAGATCGGGGATTAAACGCTCCAAATTGAGCAACAAAAAGATTGTCATCGGTGCGTGATACCCCCAAAATAATAGAACCTAACAACTCTTCATCTTGAGGAAGTGGTTGCTCACGGAGTTCTAATGTTTGTCCTTTAGCCCGCTTAGAAATAAAATATTCCACAAGGTACAAGCCTCCTGCACTTCGAGACCGAGAGGAGAACGTTGATACGAAGCGCATTAGCTGAGGGTCTCCTTGGAATAGTAATACCTCTGCTGGATTCCCCTGATATTCTTGACGTGAAGTATAAGGAACCATTGAACCAACTTGCCGATGAATAAGATCTAACATTGCTTCAGTAGTCCTGACTTGCTGCAAACTATTTTCAGCACTTTCTCTAGAATTAATTCCAATTCGGAAACCCAAATGGACAACAACTGACACAACTCCAATGATTAAAAAACTCACCAGTAGTTCCATTAAAGTAAAACCACTATGTTTTTTTTTGGATCTAGAATATTGGGTAAACATGTTTATCCGTTTGGAGTCCAAGTTAGAGTTTCTAACAGAAATTCTTTTTTTCCCTGACCCTTCTGCCAAATTATTTTTAGGAGAATCCTGACAACCCTGTAATAAGGAGTTTTAGCTGCCCTTTCACCTGAGTCAAAATTTTCTATTCTTGCTTGCCACCTATGTTCAATGTCAAAATTCCCAGATGATTCAACAATCTGCCCTTGATTTGCTTCTAAAACCAGTTCATTAAGCTTGGATTGGCCAAGTCGAACTAGCTGTTCCCTATCTTGAATCCGAGTAACTGTCTGCATTGAAGAGGATAATAGTTCGAAAAGGGTCACAAATGTAATCCCAACAATCATCACTCCAACTAAAACTTCCATAAGACTAAAACCCTCTTGAAAAAAAAGGGGGGCAGAAATACCTGGTTGGGCAGTCCTTTTTGGCAGTCGAATCATGTTTTGCTTCATCTCTTTATTAAAACTTCTTCAATGCGAGGAGAATTTTTAAGTAGAGCATCCTGAATAATCTTAAATTCTCTACCCCGTTCATTCTTTAACCTCACTTCAAAAGCTTGTGATATTCCATTAGGTAAAAAGAAAAAAGTAACAGGTTTTCGTAAACTGACTTTCACATTTTTTTTTTCATTTAATAAGGTTACTTTAGAAAATGAAATTCCCTCTGGTAAAGAAAAGGTTTTCTGATAACCATTAGCTGGACAGGCAAGCATAACCTGCACCTTCTCCAAATCAAATTCCATGAAATATATTTCTTGCTTGCGGATAGCCTTTGCTCTTGCGACCCTCAAAGCTGCAGCTATTTGTCTAGAAGAATTCTCTAATCGTAAACTTGCCAGACCACGAGTAATAGAGGGAACCGCTACTAAAATAAGTACGGTCAGTATCAGCATGACGACAAGCAGCTCCAAAAGAGTAAATCCATGATTGGAACGTTTCCTTGGAGTAGTATTGACCCAAGCTGGATAATTATCCTCGACACAACTATCATTTCCCATGCCTAATGGGAAACTATTGCCAACTGAAAATATCCGCATTTTCATCTTCTCCACCTTCTCGCCCATCTGCACCATAAGAAATAATCTCAGGTTCATCTCCATTTTCACTGGGATATCGATACAAATATTCTCTATTCCAGGGATCAAGAGGAACATTTTTTTGTAAATAAGGACCATCCCAATAATCCGCTGAGACTGGTTTAATTCTAAGGGCAGCTAATCCTTCCTCGGTGGCAGGAAAGCTACCTACTTCCAGTTTGTATTGTCCCAAGGCTGATTGAAACATTGCAATTTGAGTTTTAGCTGCTGTTATTTTGCTCCGACCTACATTTTTGAAAAGCCGGGGGCCCACTAAGGCACCAAGCAGACCTATGATAACCATGACAACAAGAAGCTCAATCAAGGTGAACCCTCTTTGTTGTTTCTGACTTTGACAATGTTTTTGACTAACTAAAGTTTGATTTCTTACATTATCTATATTGACTCGCATAGCTATTACTCCCAGTTTTGTTATCTTTATCTGACTTTAGGTCATTTCACTACAACGGCACTTCATTAATACTTACAATGGCTAATAACATTGAAATTACAATGGCACCTACCATAATTCCCATGACAAGAATCATAAGGGGCTCAAAAAGAGTAATCAAGTTTTTGATAGAGGAACGAACCTCTTTATCATAGACCCTCGACAACTCTAGTAACATAGCATCTAAACGACCGGTTTCCTCTCCGACTTCTACTAAGTGAATTGCTAAAGGCGGAAAAACTCCAGTCCTTTTCATTGGCACAGCTACTCCTTCACCTTCCTTAACACCTTCAGAAATTTCTTGGATAGCATTGGCTATGACCTTGTTCCCCGTAATTTCCTTTACAATATTGAGGGATTGAACTAACGGTACGGCATTATGAACTAAAGTTCCTAACGTTTTAGAAATTCTAGCTACTTCTATCTTGCTAAAAACTTGTCCCAAGATTACAATCTTTAACTTAAGATTATCCCAAAAAAGCCGACCTTTGTTAGTTGCAATAAACCGAGAAAAAATAAATAACAAAAATCCTATACCCACAATTCCCCACCACCAATGAGTTTTGGTCGTCTCACTTATTGTTAGAAGTATCTGGGTGGGTAGTGGTAAAGACTGGCCCACATCTTGAAAGACTTCAGCAAACTTAGGTATGACATAATTAAGTAGGACAATAACTGAGGCCCCACCAACAAATGTCAAGAGTGAAGGGTATATCAATGAAGAAATTAAATAGCTTTTTAACTCATCTGCTGACTGTTGAAACTCAACTAACCGATCCAACACAGTAGGTAACGAACCGCTCGCTTCTCCAGCCCTTACCATATTGACATAAAGCTTGGAAAAAGCTTTGGGATGCCCTGAAAGACTATCTGCAAAAGACTTTCCTTGCCTAATACCTTCCAGAATATCCCCTACAACAGACTGAAGCCGTGGTTTATCAGAAAGCTCCTTACAAATGACTAGACTTCTATCCAAAGGCAACCCTGCATTTACCAAGGTTGAAAGTTCCTGTGTAAAAAACATTATCTCTTTGGCACTAACTCCACCAAAGGGCCATTGCATTTGAAGATCCCATGGTCGAACTGATTGTTTGGTTCCAATATGGATAGGCATTAGGTCCATATTCTGAAGTTTAAGGGCCACAATCTTATCGTCTGAACCCTCCAACTCACCATCCACCATACCACCACTTTTTTCAAGGGCTTTGTAAAAAAAAATTGCCATTTATTTTCTCAGTACTACCTATTGAAAAATATTATTTCTCACATCATATCGCTACTAAAGTCCATCAACTCAAACGTCTTGCGTCACTCGTAAAACTTCATCCAAGGTAGTAATTCCCGTTAGGACCTTGTCAAAACCATCTTCTCTCAAAGTTTTCATTCCCTGTTTACGTGCATACTGGGCAATAGTATTAGCAGATTGGTTAGTCACAACCATGCGACGAATTTCATCATCTATTTCCATAAGCTCAAAAATTCCCTTGCGTGTTTCGTACCCAGTAAATCCACAAGCTTCACAGCCTTTCCCTTGATAAAGAGTAATACTTGGATCTCCATTTAAAACAATCCCAAGGGATTTTAGTTGCTCCAAGTCACCTGGATATCCAGATCGGCAATGTTGACAAACAATACGTACTAACCGCTGTGCTAAAACACCCACCAAACAGGAAGAGAGCAGATAGTTTTCAACTCCCATATCAACTAAGCGGGTAACAGCACTTGGAGCATCGTTAGTATGCAAGGTACTAAAGACTAAATGACCAGTGAGTGCTGCACGAATAGCAATTTCAGCGGTTTCTAGATCTCGGATTTCTCCTACCATGATCACATCTGGATCTTGCCGAACTATATGCCGAAGACCCGCAGAAAAAGTTAATCCAATTTGAGTATTAACATGAATCTGATTAATACCATCCATCTGATATTCAACTGGATCTTCAACCGTAATGATTTTTTTGTCCGGTAAATTAATCCTTTTCATAGCACTGTATAAAGTGGTGGATTTTCCACTGCCCGTGGGCCCCGTAACTAAGAAAATTCCATAGGGCAGTGAAGTCAAACGCTCAACAATAGATAACACATGTTCAGGGAAGCCTAGACTCTTCAGATCAAAAGCACTGGCATCACTCTTGTCCAAAATACGCATTACTACACTCTCTCCATACAGAGTTGGGAGAGTTGAAACCCTTAAATCAATTTCTTTTCCCAAAACTTTAAGCTTAATTCGTCCATCTTGAGGTAATCGCCTTTCAGCAATATTTAACTTAGCCATAAGCTTTAGTCGCGAAATTACTGGCGCTTTGAGTTCAAGCGAAGGAGCATCAACCGCTTGTAAAATGCCATCAATTCGATACCGGATCCTAAAATCTTTTTCAAAGGGTTCAACATGGATGTCACTGGCTCTTCTCTCAACAGCTCGAGAAATCATTTGGTTAACTAGGCGAATTACTGGAAGCTCAGAAGCTCTGTCCCTTAGATGTTCAATATCTTCAGCGGTTCCTGACTGGTTAGCTGCTCCCAGAGCAAGCTGTTCCTCAACTTGCTTTGCTTCCTCCTCGGTCGGACTATAAAGGCGCTCTATACTCTCAGCTATTTCCTGGGTAGTCCCCAAACACATTCGGACGTCATAGCCAGTAAACATGCGTAAAGATTCTAGAGTGTCTGAATCTGAAGGATCTGCCATAGCCACCGTTAACAGATTTCCTTCAAGATCCAAGGGTAGGACCTGAAATTGTCGGAGAAATTTAACGGAAAGTTTGTTAACTTTTAACGGTATATCAGGAAACTCCTCGGCTCTGATTAAAGGTACTTTCAGCTGTTCTGACAAAACGCTCATTAGGTCTTTTTCTGCAAGATAACCTAAGTCAATGAGAATTTTACCAATCTTGTCCCGTCTCTCTTTTTGCAGGGATAGACCATTTTGAAGATCGGTCGGCGAAATCAGATTACGGTCCAGTAGTAACTGACCTATAAGAGTACTAGCCATAAGCTCCTTAGAAGTGGGTGATGTGGACTTTTTCCGAGAACTGCTCTAAAGTAATTTTTCTTTGGCTGTATTCACTCAAAGAGTCCATTTTTATCTTTATAATTAATTGAGAAGGATACCGTCGATTGGGATCAGTATATCCATTAAACAAATGAACGATTACAGCTAGGTTATCTGTAGGCCTTAACTGTTTTAAGGAAGTCCCATTTTTGGCAATAGTTAGAAGCATACTTTTTCTGAGGACGTCCACTCGATCTAACAAAGATTGGTAAGCCTCATCCAACTCTTTACGACTATGGGGCCTAGGGCTAAACGGAGAAATGGGTCGAATCTGATATAGATTAGCCTCTAAAGAAAAGACAACTCCAAAATCCTCTAAGTAGCTTCCCTTAGGTGCCCCTAAAATTGGAAAAGCTCCCTTTAAATTTTGGGCCACAGTATTTTCAATAATTCCCTGAAACTTTTCCATCTGCACACGAAGTTCATCATAATTTTTTGGGATTGTTGGGGTAATCTGATAGCCAACTTCCTGAGCATAACTTACAGTCAAGAAAGCACAAAAAATACTAATCATCCTTAATAATTGAAAGTTGCTTTTTTGCATAACAAAACTCCTCTTGTCATCTAAACTACACACTGTTTCGAAACCTAATCTTTATTTTGGGTAAGCTACTTCGACACCTGAGTCATTAGATAACGATCAGCCATCGAACTAATTAAAATTTTATTGCGAGTAGCTTCCTGGCGAGTCAATTTTTGTAGCATCTGCAAGTAACTCAGATCACCCTGAATCCGGCGAATGTCTATCAGTCTCTGTTGTTCCCACTGAGCGCTTACTTGAGCAATACCTTTTGTTAATTTACCTTCATAGGATTTTTTCAATACTCGGAATCTTTGATCAACGATTTTCTTGAATTCTTCTTCACGATCTACAAAGTTTTGAAATGGGACTTGAGCTTGCTGGAAAACTGGGGGAGGAACATTAGATCCAAAGGATAGACTCAAACCATTTTTTTCTACCTGAATTCTAGCATCTAATAAAGCTAGTGAGCCTATACAGAAAATAAAACAAACTACTACTGTCAGACCGTTCCAGGCTAATCGAGGCATACCCCAAATAGCAGACCAAATAGAGCTAGATAAAGACTGAACTCTAGGAAAATCAAAATACAGATGCTTTGGAACCTCTTCGTCAGGCCATGCCAATTTTAAATTAACCTGGGTTTCACTCAATAAGGCCAGCTTTTCCTGACATTGAGAACATTCATTAAGATGTTTACTAAACTTCTCACTTAATTCATGATCTAGTTCTGAACCTAAATAATCTATAAAAAGTTCCCGACAAATCTCGCAATTCATGTTTTCTCCCCTGAATCCATCATGAGAATATCCTTAAGTTGGTTAAGTCCCAGATACATCCGGGACTTAACAGTACTCACTGGACATCCTGAAATATTTGCAATTTCATTAAATTTAAACCCTTCGAATATTTTCAGCACTACTGTTTCTCGTTGTTCAAAATTTAGTTTGTTGAGAGCTTCTTCAACTAACAAACGAAGTTCTGCAGGTTCTAGTTTTCTTTGATTCCCTGATTTTTCCCTGTATTTCCGTAACAAAAGATTATCCAGCTCCTGCTGATTTTCTACTACATTACTGGTTTTAGATTGATTCTTTGAACGATAATAAGTAATGCTAAAATTTCGACCAATTTTAAACAACCAACCTTTAAATTTTTTATAATCACGAAGATAAGATATCTGTTGATAAGCCTTTAAAAACGTTTCTTGACAGATATCAAGAGCATCATCTCGGTTTCCAACTAAACGGTAGATATAGTTAAAGAGTCTTTTTTCCCAGCGACTTACTAACAAATTAAAAGCGTTAGGATCACCTTGGATGGTTCTTTCAACTAGATCTTTGTCAGTTAATTGCACAAGCCCCAATGGGCCTCCTTATTAGTAAAAGACGAAAGTCAGTGTCGAAAAGTTTAATTTTTTTAATTTATTTTAATCGAATAGGCTTTTTCAGCCTTACAAAAGTCTAACATGATAATTCTACAGGTGAACTTTCTCCTTAAGTTTAGAACCGTTGCTTAGGTTTTTTAACAATTCTAGGGGATAGACCTTTTTTCAAATATAGGGTCATAACCGCTCCAGCCAAAGCAAGCAAACTAATAGGAAAAACCAATATTCTGAGGCAGGCATAGATAATTCTTTTTACAGTTAAAACTAATGACTGAACAGAAAATTTTACTGTTAAATGACCATCATGGAATCGTGCTATCAAAAATCTTTTTAAAAAAGAAAAACTAAGAAATGCACAATCAAGATTTTCATTAAAAACAAGTATCCTCTGGATTCCAAAGCTTAAAGAAAAAATTTTCTGAAGCAGACGACCTGTGTCTAAACACCAAAAAACTACGACAGCATCATAACGTTGTTTGGAAATTTTTCGCCACAGTCGCATTCCATTCCATAAGTCCCGCCGGTGCGGAAAAACCCAGATCTTTTTAGCTTCTTGAATTTGCCTCAGATCTTGAAGATCACCTAGGCTACAAAGAAAATCTAACTCTGGCTTATCAAAGATGGACTGAGTTGAGAGACAATTAACAGCTTTACGGAAATTAGTACTATTTGAAGAACAAACTAGTAAGACCTTTTCAGACATGGCGACTTTCAACCAAATCAAGAAATTGTTGACTAATGGTACTCCAATCATATGATTCACAAATCAATTTTCTAGCTTTAAATCCTAGGTCAATGCATTGCTTCTTGTTGTTTAATAGATCAACAATCTTTAACGAAAATTCCTTCTGTGAACTTGCAATTATTAATTCCTCATTAGCTTTAACACAAAAACCATGCACTGCTAGAGGAGAAGCAACTACAGGCATACCCATAGAAAATGCTTCCAAGAGTTTAACTCGCATACCATTACCAGAGATAATAGGAGCAACAAAAATAGTGCAATCTCGATAAAAGGGTCTAACATCTTCAACATATCCTTTAACATGTACTCCAGCATTAATGTTAAGAATCGTTGAATCCAACATCTCTGCATTGCCTCCAACAACCCAGAATTCAACATCAGGAATGCTTTTTTGAATGTTTGGGAGAATATATTTTATGAAGTAATAAACCGATTCCCGATTTGGTTTGTGTCGGTAGTTACCTACAAAGAGCACTTTATTACCCTGATAACTGCTAACTGGCTTGGAACTTGCATCAAAAAAATGGCTATCAACACCAATATTAATAGTCTTCAGTTTTGATAGAGGAATGAATTCAGCTAACCTTTGAAAATCTTCATTTGTCATGCAGACGATTACATCAAAGTAACGGCAATAATTAATTTCATAGTTAAGCTGAACCATCCAATCATATATTTTTCTAATTTTCGCCCAGAGTCGATTCTCTTGTTTCAAGATATCTGCCGCATTGGCGTACCCGATTTCATGCTGAGTAAGAATCTTCAGCTGTGTAGCTGATCTTGGAACATGTTGTGCCATCTGTAAATACTCGGCTTGAATAACGTCAATTGCTTGTTTGTTTAGTACTTCTCTAACCGCCGAAGACATCTCGAGGCTAGAAAACTCAAAGTGTTCAATTGGTTTAGGTAGTCCAAAATTTTGGAATTCAGAAGGTGTCCTAAGAACAGCTCTCACCTTCACACCTAAAGGTGTTAAGGATTGTAAACGATCATTATCTTGCTCATGTTCAATAAAAGAAATTACTGTAACCTTATGTTTTTTAGACAGAAATTGAATATTGTAGTACATCCTCAGTGCTCCTCCATGCATTCCAAGTGCCGGAGGGTATGCAGTGAGAACTAATATGTTTAATTTAGACATGGCGAAAATCTGTAAAAATATATTGATATTTTGTTAGCTAGAATATCCAACAGGTATAGTTCTATATAAATGTAATTAAACTCTATTAATAGTTTAATCTTTACTATTATTTTGTCTAGGACTCACTTCAGAGCTAGGAAAACCCCTCGGTCATTATTGAGATACTGCTGGTTAGAATCAGGAGAGGGTGTAATCTGCCACACTTTTGAAAATCCAGCTGAAGACAATAACTTTTGCACTGCTACTGCATTAGGGATAAAACTCAAAGATTTATGGGCAGCAAGGTTATTTTCATCCATATCAGTCTCTTCGTATAAGCCCATACTAGCTGGAAGCTCAAGCGTTTTGGAGGTTTGCCCCCAACCGGAATAGATTGGTTCTTGTTGCCTTGTTAGCTGTGTTTCAATAACACAAAGTTGTTTTGTCAATCTATAAAGAATTCTTATAGCTCCCATAGGATTTTCTAAGTGATAGAGCAAACCCAGAAAAAGAGTCAAATCATAGTGATTAGTTGGATCTTGATTAAAAAAGAAGTCCTGTGTAGAAAAAGTAAGTCTACTTGAATCGTAGCCATATACTCTCTGGACCGCCTTAGCACGGTTAATGTTAAACTCTCTCGCATCAATTCCCTTAACGGTAGCCCCTCTCTCATAAAGGAAAAAGCTAAAATAACCTTCATTACATGCCACATCCAAACACTTCTGACCTACCAATCCATTTGGCCAAAAATCCTCTATTACAGGAACAATCATTCGCTCACGAGTTCTATGGATTTCTCTTAATTCCTCAGTCAAAAGAGGGGTAACAATGCCATCTCCCAAATCAAATTCGTACATCCAAGCTGGCGGAGTACTTGCCAACTTTGAACGCTCTTCTTTTGTCATCACATTAACCCAATTTTTTTAAGTATAAAAAGGTCTTATTGGGGGTAAATTTACTATGGTGGCAGACCTTCTCCATTTTCGGACTTTTTAAGAATTGAAGGAAGTGCCTGATAATACCTTCCTATTGGAAGTCTCTGCAAAAATCTGTTTATCGCTTAAACAATAATAATGCCTCCAGCGATAACGTTTGTAAAGCACCTCTGGAAATTGTAACAATGCTCTAAAAAAAGCCTTCGTTTCAAATGTGAAGTTTGTTTGAGCAACAAACCTTGCCTGAGTTATTGGTAGTAAAAAGGTATGTTGTAGGATCCACTTAACATTTGTAATGCTCTTCCAAATGAATAAATATTGGTTCTTACGAATAGTATTATCAACATAATTGTTGCCGAACTTTTGCTTGTTGGTGCCACGGTGTTTATGTATAACCACACTTTCAATGGCTAACAAACTTTTCCATCCTCGTTTCCAAGCTTGGTATGATAAGTCAACGTCCTCTAGATAAAATGGATCATAAAGCTTGTCTAAACCTCCAAGAGCTAAAAATTTCTTTCGATCGAAAGCACTTGAACCTCCTCCAGCCCAAAAAATAGGTAGATATTTCTTTTCCTCTACAGTGCAAATTTTGTCGTGGTATGGATTAACAAAACCTTGTTTCCAATCTGCTTTTGTGTTTCCAGTCTCCTCTCGTCGTCTCGATCTGTCCTGAAAAAAAACCTGGCTGGATACAGCAAAAACTTTGTCATTGTCAAAAGCTTTTACTAAAGGTTTAAGGAATCCTGGATCTACTTCCATATCATTATTAAGAAATATAACAATATCGTTTTCAGCCGTTTGAACACCAGCATTGTTTCCTCCCGTAAAACGAAGATTTTCAGATAAAGCCAATATTTTTACTTGAGGAAAATGAGATTTCAAAAATGATACACTTTCATCTGTACTTCCATTGTCAACTACAATAATTTCATGATTATCACCATCCACTTTAACTGCTTCTATTACACTAGGCAGAAATTTCTCCAATAAGTGTTTACCATCCCAATTCAAAACAATAATACTTACCAATAGATCCTTAACCCTATTTTGATCAGACATCTGTTTTAAAAAATAAGAGAATGGGAAATAAAGTATTTCTGAAATACACAGTCCTAGAAACACTACAAGATTAAAAGGGGAAAGGACAATTGATACTATTAAAGACAACCAGAAGGATGACTGCATGAGAATAGATGCACTTGCTATCAAATTATATCTTCAAGACAAAATTAATTAATTCGAGGACTCAAATAATCTCTTAATGATTTTTTCCAATCTTTTAGATCATCCATTTCTACTTTTTGCAAATGATGGTTTGCAAGAACTGAGTATTCTGGCCTCAAAGCCAAAGATTGAAAATCTTTAGAGGTAGTTGGTAAAAGATCTACTTCCTGTTCTACTATAGCAAAGATTTCTCGAGCGAATTCATACCAACTACAATCACCACTAGCAGTAATATGGTAAAGACCATAATAAGAAGTCTCAATCAACTCAGCCGTCTTCCTTGCTAGTTCCTTGGTACTGGTTGGAGTGAGTCGTTGATCATTTACTACACGGATAGATTCTCGTTGATGTGCCTTTTTCAACATAGTCTCTACAAAGTTACTTCCCTTCCCACGACTCCCCGCTTCACCGTATAGCCCAGATGTTCGAACAATGAAAAACTTATTCCAAACTGACTCAATCAAGTACTCACCAGAAAGTTTTGATATTCCATACACATTGATAGGCCTGGGAGTAGAATCTTCCAAATAAGGCTGAGTTGCTCGACCATCAAAAACGTAATCAGTACTAAAATGAAGAAGGACAGCATCTATCTCACGGGCTCCTATCGCTAAATTTCTAACAGCCTCACTATTAACATTAAATGAAGTCTGAATTTCTGTTTCACACTTATCAACTTGATGAAAAGCGGCAGCATTAATAATGAGTTGAGGTCGCTGAAAAAGAAGAAATTCAAGAACCTCTTCTTTTTTAATAATATCTAATACATCGTGAGATGGACTGACAAGATCGTGATGTGATAATGCTTTAACTAAATCGACACCTAGCTGGCCGCTAGCCCCAATTAAAAGTATCTTCAAATCACTGGCTCCTAACTACTTTATCTAAACCTCCAACAACAGTAGGTTGAAAAGGTCTACTATTTATATCAAACACAGAGCCTGTAATTTTGATTATTTTAGAAGCTTCTTCCAGGAGTTTCATCCAAGCAATATTATAGTAACGTGGATTGTCAAAATCCGTAAAACGGTAACGAGCAATACTTTCCACCATATCTTTAACAGCCTCTTCAACCGTCACTGCAGGAGTAAAATCTAAAACGCGCTTGATTTTCTTGCCTGAAACCCGATAGCTTCGAACTCCTTGATAACGATAATCAGGCTTCAATTTTGACTCTACCTTTACTCCCCTCAAAGCTTCTATAACTCGTAAAGCCAATTCAGAAATTCTAAAATTACTATAAACAACATTAAAAATCTGGCCTTTAACTTTATTTTCTTCAGCTTCTAAACAGGTAATGTAGGCTCTTGCCGCATCTCGAACATCTACCATTGGACGCCACATTTCACCACCATAGTGAATGGTAATTTGTCCCTTTGAAAGAGCATCTTTAAGAAAAGTATTAACTACCAAGTCATATCTCATCCTAGGGGAAAAACCAAAAATCGTACCCTTTCGCAGAATAACAGGACAAAAGTTTTTGTCTGCAAGTGACAATAGAATCTTTTCTGCTTGATATTTGGAACTGGAGTAGGCAGCTTTAGGATTTACCACTGCTTTCTCATCTAAAACTATATCCTGTTCATCATTTCCAATGCCAACATCATAGATAGAACAGGAAGAGGCAAAAATAAACCTCTTAATCCCTTTTGCTTTGCACAGGTTAGCTAAACGCTCAGTAGCTCTGGTATTCATATCAAAGTTAGCTTTAGGATTATATTCAGCAGTTGGATCATTAGACAGCCCACTTAGGTTTATAACAGCTTCAACTCCTTCTAATACCGCATTATCCATCGTCCGAACGTCACCCTCAACCAGCTTGATTCGCTCGAGATGATCTCTAATGCCACTGTCGCCATAGTACATTCGATCAAATACCTTAACAGCATAACCTCTAGCTAACATTTCCTTTATCAGGACTGAACCAACATAGCCTGCGCCACCTACAATTAAAATCATTGGGATTCTCCCTTTTTTATTCGAGTTAAAACACCTAGACTAAATGTCATACCCCCAAAATCTACCTGCCCTGAACATCCCAAACATAGCCAAAAGAAGCAGGAGGCACTCGAACCTCATCGGGTTTTTCCCGATTATAAACATGACTCGCTGTACTAATCAACTGAGTATCATCTTCAAGGGCCATCCAGCCATGATAAACACCTGGGGGAACAACAATTAAAGTTGGATTTTTCCCACCTGAAACAATAGTCTGCATTTCTTCATATGTCGGGCTTTCAGGACGATCATCACGAAGTGCAAATTTGGCTGATCCATGACTAATAAAAAACCAGTCCCAAAGCTCAGCATGCTTATGGAAAGCCCTGATTGTTCCTCGAGTTGTATCTCCAACTAAATAAACTTGCCCAAACTGGGTAAAGTGATTATCTGTGCTCCTTAAAATTTCAATCAGATAACCTCTATCATCAACATGGGCAGTAAGTGGCACTACCTTTACATCCTTGATCATGAAACTCCTCTCAGTAAACTAGAATTAATAATAGGCTAGGACTCATTTCAGGTACTCTTCTACCGATAAATCTCTCATGTTTGATTATTCCATGAGAATCTCAACTGTCAACCGACTTCGTTGATTTTCAACGAACCTGTTTTATTTCAATCTGACAAGTCATCTTCATATAACCGTAAACGGTTTCTCGTTGTTGCAAGGTCATACTTAACGCATTTTCAACTAAATCACAAACTACAAAATCTAGGTGTGTACCGTCAGCAATTGCAGGAGTAAGGTAATAATTACCTGGTTGCAAAACTGGCAGACACAGATGAAAATCAACCGTATAGATTTGATCTGCAGTTGATGGTGGGAGTTCAACATTTTGAAGTGAAGTATTAATACCAGAAATTTCCTCACCCAATCTGTTACGCACAATTATCCCAATGATTGGTTTCATTACAGCTTGGTTAAACTGCACTGAAACTCTAGTGGTCACAGAATCTCCATGGTAAAGACTTTGTGGAGTTTTACCTTCTCCATCCAATAACTTGATACCTAAAATTTTAGCATTCCCATTCCCCCAACGCTCATCTACGTTAGGAATCGTTCGAACGGTCAAATCAACTGGTTGTTCTTTCTCTAAATTAGCGAGAGCTTTTTCAAGATTACTGGATTTTATCGTTGTATAGGGATCTTTTTTAAGTGTTATTGCAGCTAGATAGTGAGCTGCAACTTCTGCTGCTGATCCTTGATCTCTAATAACCCCATTGTCTAACCAAACAGCAGATTCACAAAGATTCTTAACAGCAGCTAGATCGTGAGAAACAAATAGAATTGTTTTGCCTTCTTCTTTCATTTGACGAATTTTATGCATACATCTTTGTTGGAAGTAAATGTCTCCAACTGAGAGGGACTCATCAACCAATAGAATTTCTGGGTCAACATTAATAGAAATAGCAAAAGCAAGACGCACATACATACCACTGGAGTAGGTTTTAACTGGTTGGTCAATAAATTCCCCTATTTCAGCAAATCGTTCAATCTCAGGTAATCTTTTCAGGATATCTTTGCGAGTTAATCCCAAAATGGCTCCATTGAGAAAAGCATTTTCTCTTCCAGTGAACTCCGGGTTAAACCCAGCACCTAACTCAAGTAAAGCAGCTAATCGCCCATTTAATTCAACTTTTCCTTTAGTAGCAGTCAATGTCCCCGCAATAATTTGTAGTAACGTACTTTTTCCTGAGCCATTTTCTCCAATAATGGCAAAAGTACTACCCTTTTTAACACTGAAACTAACATTTCTAAGCGCCCAAAAGTCTCGATGAAAGTTACGACCAGGAAAAATAAGTTCTTTCAGTCGTGCTGATGGACCTGGATAAATATGATAATTTTTAGAAATATTTTCTACGGTGACGGTACTCATTGCTATACATTTAGAAATAATGAGGAAAAATTTGAGTCATATTCTTAACCAGAACATAAAGTGAAGCACCTAGGATAGTGCTTTCACATAGCCTTTACACCACATTATTAAAGAGTCATTAGGAGAAAGAGATTCGAAAGCCTTTTCAAACACCTCTAAGAAGGGCAGTTGAAAATTTGGTTAACAAAGAACACACTAAAAAGGTATCAATAATATTTACATAAGTAATGATAATATATGATACGTATTACTATCTTTCTTAAAGCAAGGTATCTGAATTTTATGCATCAGTCTACCAGTATTTTGATGCATAATCTTGTACATCATAAATGGTGAGCATATTGAACTATAGGGTCTACTCAAGTTATTTTTGATATTACTCTACCTAAACTCAGTCACATTAAGTTAACAAAACCACTGTTTATAAAATTTTAAGACTATGTTTGCAACAAAAAGAAACTTTCTCATTATGGTTCTTTAACCAGCACATTGATCCCAAAAAACTCATGCCTATCAATGATCCACAACTACTTGACGCCTTTGAAATCTTTGATTCCATTCATCAAAAAGACCCAAATCAAAAGATTATTGGGGGTCAATGTGTCTCTTACTCAGCACTGTACCACCATAAGTTAAGTGAGTGGCTAGATCGCATAGTAATAAATCCCTCAGTTCCGCTGCGCTTGGCTGCTAGAAGTCAGCATATTCAAAGATGGTTAATTCCTCGTTCCACCTACCCTATGAATAAATCAGGTTATAGAAAATGGAGAACGAAACTCAACCAATTTCATGCCGAAACTGCAGCTCATGTTCTTCGACAAGTGAATTACGATGAATACACCGTTTCCCGTGTTCAACAAATTCTGCGTAAGGAACGATTAAAGATTGACTCTGAAGTTCAGCATTTAGAGGATGCTATTTGCCTAGTCTTCTTAGAACTCCAGCTAGAAGAATTCTCCAAACAACACCCAAAAGAAACACTAGTTAACATTCTTCGAAAAACATGGAATAAAATGTCTATTTTGGGACACCAGCTTGTACTAAGTCTTGATCTCTCTGATGATCTCCAGAATCTTTTGAAAGAAGCCATCTCCAAACCATGAACTCATTGAATATGACAAGAACATTCTTAGTTGTGTATAGCTATTCTGATTTAACTTTAAACATCTTTTTGATCAAAATATGATAATTAAGGGTACTTATTGAAGTTCAAGACCAATGAAAGGAAACTTTTATGAAAGAAATAACAAATGAAACTATTCCACTTGACTTGGCTAAGATTGAGTTTCTTGAAGAAATGGTAAAAAGCTATGGATTACCCAACGTCGGCAAAGCTGTGAGATGCCTAGTTGACTATGCTCGAGCTCATCCAGAACAACAGGCTTCTATTTTTTCCGAAATTCGTTGCTACGATTGCTAGGTTTTTAAAAGATATTTTTCTATTACTAAAGTCAGTTGTTTATTTTTTCTGAGAACAAAACCTGACTTTATCCTTTTGTTACTCCAACAGTGTGAGGCAAAGTATTTGATCCACATGGTTTGATCTAAAAATGTCAAAAATTGAACGATAACGGGATTTTTTTGGTTAGAACACACATCATAAATAGATTTTTCAATGACAACTGAAAAATTACAATGGTATCCATTGTCTAGAATTAAACATTCCTTAAAGTAGCTTTTAAGACATAAACTATTTTCGTCCATATTTGTCATCAAGTCGGACAATGTCCTTCTCATCAAATTTCCCCAAGGAAATTTCAAACCAATAGCTAGGATTCATACCTATACCCTCGACTCTATGATGTGTCCTACTAGGGATATAAATCTCTTCATAAGGTTTGGGTTGCCAAGTTTTCTCTCCTACTGTTATCCGTAACCCAGGAGTGAGAACTACCCATAACTCATCGCGATAGTTGTGAAACTGTAAAGATAAAACTTGACCAGGATTTACCGTAATCAGTTTCACAGTACTAAACTGGTTAAGGGTAAATCGACGAAATCTTCCCCAAGGTCTTTGTTCTTCATAAATATTAGATCTAGGATCATCATTATTTTTATTCAGCATAGAGCTCCTTTTTCTTGCTGATATACCATATTGGTTCATTAAAAACTTAAAATTTGGAAAAGATAAGGTCAATCTTCTGATTATTGCTTCTAATACTTTAATTTAGACCTAAAATCCCTATACTATCTTAAAAAAGTATCTCTGGGAAAATTGTTTAGGGGAAAACTATACTTAACTGCTAAATTGGTAAAAGTGGATGATTTATTACTCACTCTATTTAAAAGATGAATAATCAGCTAACAACCGTCAATTCTTACTTGTTTTCTTTTCTAGAATAACTGCTTCAATATTCTAAAATAACAGTAGCAATTTTTTCCTGTTGTTTGAGTATTATGTGGTAATACTAGTTTAGGAGTATCAAAATCTTCTTATGGATACACTGGTTATCACAGGAGGCGCCGGATTCATTGGTTGTAACTTTATCCGGCTGGCTCTGGCTAAAACTAAAATGCAAATCCTAGTAGTTGATAAGCTAACTTATGCTGGGAATTTGTGTAGCTTGGACGACTTATGTGAGAACCCTCGTCTTCAGTTTCAAGATGGTGACATAGCGGATCGAGGGTTTCTACAGAGTTTCTATCAAAACTTTCAACCTACTTGGGTCCTCAATCTTGCTGCTGAAACCCATGTCGACCGTTCCATTGACGATCCCAGTCCCTTTGTTACTACAAATCTTTTAGGCACTTTCGAATTACTTAGAGCAACTCAAAAGTATTACAATCAACTAAAAGGGGATATCAAACAACAATTTCGCTTCTTACATGTTTCGACAGATGAAGTCTATGGGACCTTATTTGCAGATAATAAGTTTTCAGAAACTACGGCTTATGCCCCTAACTCTCCCTATGCTGCTTCAAAAGCAGGAGCAGACCACATGGTTCGTGCCTATTATAAAACCTACAAACTACCAAGCATTATAACTAACTGTTCCAATAATTATGGTCCTTATCAATTCCCAGAAAAATTAATTCCTCTAATAGTAATGAATGCTATAGAAGCAAAACCTCTACCTATTTATGGAGATGGTAGTAACATCCGAGACTGGCTATATGTTGAAGATCACTGTAAAGGAATCTTATTAGCATTACAGCAAGGCTTACCTGGGGAAAATTACAACATTGGCGGTGAAAATGAAAAAACTAATCTAGAAATTGTTAACCAAGTTTGTTCATCTTTGGAAGAATTTCTACCAGCCAGGAAAAATCCAGCTATGTGTAAAAAAGGAATACCTTCTTATACTTCCCTTAAGACTTTGGTGACTGACCGTCCTGGTCATGATAAACACTACGCCATTGACTCTACTAAAATTCGCCAGCAACTTGGATGGAAACCTCAATATAACCTTACCCAAGGAATTACTAAAACTGTTCACTGGTACTACAACAACCAAGAATGGTGTCGAAAAGTTCAAAAAAACAATTATGATCGGGAAAGACTAGGCCTAAAGAAAGATTTGAGAATATGAGAAAAGGAATTATTTTAGCTGGGGGTACGGGCACTCGTCTTTACCCAGTTACTAAGGGCATTAGTAAACAACTCCTGCCGGTTTATGATAAACCAATGATTTACTATCCTTTATCAACACTAATGCTAACTGGAATTCAGCAAATTCTAATTATCACATCTCCACAAGATCGATCGGCTTTTGAACGTTTACTTGGAGATGGAAGTAAATGGGGATTGCATCTGGAATACGCAATCCAACCAAATCCAGAGGGTATTGCACAGGCTTTTCTTATAGGAAAAAACTTCTTAGGGAATCAAGATGTAGCACTAGTACTCGGTGACAATATTTTTTATGGGCATGGTCTATTGGAAGAACTACAGCAAGCCAATATGAGAAAAAGTGGTGCAACTGTTTTTGCATATCAAGTTAGCGATCCTCAGCGGTACGGTGTGGTATCCTTTAATGACAAAGGACTACCCACAGGTATTGAAGAAAAACCAAAAGATCCAACCTCTTCATATGCAGTTACAGGTCTTTATTTTTATGACAATCACGTAATCAAATTAGCTTCACATCTTAAACCATCATCTCGAGGAGAACTGGAAATTTCCGACATTAATCAAGAATATCTTAATAAGGGTCAACTGCACGTTCAGAAACTTGGCAGGGGGATAGCATGGCTAGATACAGGAACTTATGAATCTTTACTCCAAGCATCGGTTTTTATTCAAACAATTCAAGAACGTCAGGGATTAATGGTTTCGTGCCTAGAGGAAATAGCATTAAAAATGGGTTATGTTCAAGCTAGTGAGATTCGTCAGATAGCATCAGATATGAAGGATAACCACTATGGGAAATATTTGTCGAAAATACCTGAGGTACAGGAATAATAGATGAATGTTCAACAAACTAAACTGCCAGGAGTTCTAATCATTGAACCCGAAATATTCCCTGATCACAGAGGATTTTTCCTAGAATCATATCATGCCAGTCGATATCAAGAATTAGGTCTGCCCAACAATTTTGTTCAGGATAATCATTCCCTTTCCTGCAGAAATACTATACGAGGTTTACATGCTCAAATTCAAAAACCTCAAGGTAAATTAATACGAGTTGTTGAAGGGGAAATTTTTGATGTTGCAGTTGATGTCCGTCTTGGTTCTCCTACATTCTCTCAATGGACTGCTGTAGTGCTATCAGAAGTCAATAAATTACAATTTTATATTCCAGCTGGCTTTGCCCATGGATTCGCAGTAACTAGTCATTCAGCACAGGTGGAGTATAAATGTACCGAATATTACGATTCTAAAAATCAAGTTAATATTCTCTGGAACGATGCAGAAATTGGAATTAATTGGCCAATTGATGTACCAATACTTTCCCATAAAGATAATTGTGCTCCTGTTCTTAAAGAAATACAAGGCAAATTAACTCATTTTTGACAGGCCCTTTAGCCTAACGAAAAAACGTATCGCTCACCCCAAATATCCTATTTTAGTTAAGGATTTAGGAATAATTAGGGTCCCTATTCTATGATTGATTAACTTCTGATAACTGGGATCGAACACTCTGTCTTAAAAGCGCAAGATCGTTCGAAAGATCAATCATTTGAAACCCTCGAGAAATCCATTTGTTGGCAGACTTTGCGTCTGGCACTGGAAGACCAGCAGGTTTACCAACTTCCTGGCAACCTTCTAACACTCTCATCAACTGACGCTCATGTTCTACATTCTGGCCAATCTCGTCTGGTCGCAATCCCATTGATAGTCCTAAATCATGGGGTCCTATAAAACCTATGTCAATTCCATCAACTGACATAATCTCTCGAATTGAATCTACTCCCTCAATATCCTCAATCTGAGGAATCAACAGAATTTGTTTATTAGCTTGCGCAGCATAATCTGAAAAAGATTGATTTCTTCCAGTTCCTGCTGAACGTTCTCCAAAAGGAGGATATCGCACTGCCTGAACCAAAGCTTCTGCTTGAGTTCTATTAGAAACATGAGGGATAACAACCCCAAGTGCTCCAGCATCTAGAACTCTAGCGATCACCTCTGGTTGATGAGACCATACTCTAGCCAAGGGAACAGCTCCACGTGATTCAATAGCTCGAAAACCATTGGCAGCATCTGCAATTCCCCAAGGGCCGTGTTCTAAATCAACTGTTAACCATTCAAAACCTTCAGTGGCTAATATTTCAGCGGCCAAGGGCGAGGCTAAATTAAGCCAGGAACCGATAGAAACACTCCCAGAATCTAATGTTGTTTTTAATGGATTTGTTAATTTCATTAAATACTCCAGTCAGCAAAAAATAAATTAAAGAAAATATGCAATATCAGAAGACAAACTACTTAATTTTGACTTTTGAGATCTACATTAGTGAGGGCATACTATTTAAGAACCAACTAAGATAAACTTGATTCCTTTAAACCCCACCAGACCAGAAAAAGAATTTGGTAACCAAAAAGCAAACTAAAAATCCCATTACAATGGGGAGAAATGCAGAAATAGCTGTCCATTTAACACTTCTAGTTTCCTTCCAAATTGTGTATAGAGCAGTTGAACAGGGATTATGCAGTAAACTAAATATCATTAAATTTAATCCAGTGAGTAAAGTCCACCCTCCAGATTCAAGAACCGAAGCCGTTGCTGAAACTGAATCCAACTCAAACATAATGCC
The DNA here is from genome assembly GCA_964462735.1 of uncultured Acidobacteriota bacterium. GTDB lineage: Bacteria > Acidobacteriota > Terriglobia > Versatilivoradales > Versatilivoraceae > JAKUNG01. The sequence continues at coordinate 34,870 of CAYWYX010000014.1, forward strand.
AGCTCCATGCCCCACATCTGATAAACCAATACTAAGTACCGTAAGCATTAGAATGGTTGGAATGACAATCTCATTAGCTGGAATTGCAATGATATAAGCCAACAATATGACACCATTTAATCCAATCAATATTCCGAAAGGATTTAAGCCCAGGATAGCATGTTCTGCCAAACTTAAATCACCAAAGCTAATGTTAGAAATCAACCATATTGTGGCTCCAGCTGGAATAGCAAAAATTACTGCCCGCCAAAGCACAATAAATGTCCGATCGATCAATGACGTATAAATGGTCTGCCAGACTCTCGGTGGCCTATAAGGAGGCAGCTCCAAAGTAAAAATAGAGGCCTCTCCTTTTAATAAGGTCCGTGACAGTCCCCAAGAAACTAGAAATGTGCAGGCTACGCCAAATATAACTATTCCCATTACGGCCATCGCAGAAACTAATCCAGCAAAAATAGAAGGAACAAGATTACCAATAAATATAGTGGCAATCAGAATTTGTGTCGGCCAACGTCCATTACAAAGTGAAAAATTATTTGTAATAATAGCAATCAAACGTTCTCTGGGGCTGTCAATGATTCTAGTTGCTACTACTCCAGCAGCATTGCACCCATATCCCATCGCCATGGTAAGCGCTTGTTTTCCATGTGCTCCCGTTTTTTTAAACCACTGATCCAAATTGAATGCTACACGCGGCAGGTATCCAAAATCTTCAAGTAAGGTAAATAAAGGGAAAAAAATAGCCATAGGCGGCAACATCACACTAATGACCCAAGCCATTGCTAAATACATCCCATCAATTAAAAGTCCATCCAACCACCATACTAGTCCAATTTGGTTTGAAACTTCCTTTAGAAGAGGATAGACACTATCTATTAAAAGCTTAGAAAGGAAACTAGAGGGAACATTAGCCCCAGAGATAGTTACCCAAAAAACTATTCCCATCAAGATCATCATAACAGGAAAACCTAACCAACGGCTCGTAACTACTCGATCGATGGTCCTATCTAAATCAAAGTTTTTATTATGACTGTCACTAGTCACAGCCCGTTCAGCCAGTCGTGCAGCATCAGTATAAAGAGCTTCAGTAAGTAAATCGTGAAGGTTGGATCCAAGCTCCCACCGCAGAGCTGAAGCTTCTTTTAAAATTTCATTTCGCGAATCTTGAATTTTCACCTGATTACCTTCCTAGAAATTTCCTCTTCTGTTGATAACGAGCCAGCCATTAAATTCCCTAACTGTCCAGAACGGACTTCTTCTTCAATTTTTCTATCTCCCTCCAGAAGACGAAGTGCTACCCAACGAGCATTAGGTAGACCAGGAAATACAGTCTCGAGTTTCTTTACTAACAAATGAACCGCCCGCTTTAACGTCGGTGGCTCACTCTGAATCCGCTTCGGGTAGACTGATAATTGACCAGTTGCTATTTCAGTAATCATTTCAGTTAATAAAGGCATTCCTTCCCCTTGACGAGCAATTGTAGGTACAACTGGAATACCTAGATCCCGAGCTAAACGGCGATGGTCAACCGTCAAGTTATGTCGTTTAGCCTCATCCATTAAGTTAAGACAAAGTAAAGCCCTATTAGTAATTTCAAGTACTTGAAAAACTAGATTTAAATTTCGCTCTAAGCGACTCGCATCAACAACAACCACAGTGACATCAGGTTGCCCAAACAAAATAAAATCACGCGCAATTTCTTCATCAGTACTTGTCGAAAGTAATGAATAAGTGCCCGGTAGATCAACTACTTTATAGTGAGTTTCTTGATAGGAAAAACCACCCTCTGCCCTAGCAACGGTTTTACCTGGCCAATTCCCTGTATGTTGCCTCAAGCCTGTTAGCTGATTAAAGACCGTACTCTTACCAGTGTTTGGATTTCCAGCTAAGGCAATTACATAGTCATACTTACCCATTTCTACACCTAATTTCTTTAAATTAGCGAGATGATGTGCAGGGCATTCTTCACAGTTACTATGGATGATATCATTAGTCACTAACTAGCTCTCTTTCGCTTGGAAATTTGGATATGGCTTGATTGCCCTGCTCGTAAAGCAATCAAAGCTCCTCTAATCTGGAAAGCAGTAGGATCTCCACTTGGACTTCGTAATTCGGCTTTTACTATAGTCCCTGGCAAAATACCAAGATCCATTAGTCGTCGTCTTTCTAATCCTCGGCAATTAGGAGAAAGTCGAACGACCATTGCTTGTTGTCCTGGTTCTAGTCTAGCAAGAGTTTCAAAAACTTCATCCCCATTCTCCTCAACGACACGAGGAATTACAGAAACATTAGCAGCCACAATTGGCGGCACCACATGCTCTCTGCCCTCAACAGAAAAACAAACTTGTTCAGGTGTAACTTGAATCAGTTGGACAACCATCGAGAGATGGAGACCCTCAGCTACCAATTGAGCATAAATGCCCTCAGGTTCATCTTCGAGGTGAACAATCGTTCCTTGTCCTCCAATCGCTAGAGTTGCTAGTGGTTGTCCTTGAAGGGGAGGAAGATCACCCATTCTAGTTGGAATTGGGTCGCCATGTGGGTCATAAGATGGATTGCCCATTTTAGCCGCCAAATCATTCGCTTCACTCAGAGATATTCTGTGCTCCTGACGTTCTGCCTTCTTATGCCACTCGGACTCACTATGTCCTGTCTCTTCAGAAAGATACCTCTCCCAAAGACGGTGGGCCCTTATTACTCTTAGAGCATATTCTCTACCCTTAAAAGTTAAATGTATTGAAGCCCCTTCGACAGAAATTAGTTCTCTTACCTCAATGTTCTTAAGTATATTAACAATTTTATCTAGAGGTATTCCTATTGCTCCCGACAAACTCTGAACCGTGGCTGTTCTTTGACCATACTCACAATGATAGAGGTGTTTTAAAACATCTTCTGAAACCACTCGGTCTGAAAAATAGAGTGACTTTCTCCACCGCCAAAAGTAACCTTTTTTAGGACGCATAACACTATAAATTGCTAGAACAACTATGATGATGATAATTGTCAGATTCATCATAAAACTTACTGGAACTTCTTTCCATTCCCATTTTTGTTATTAAGAGTATTTTTCGCTCAAAGCAGAAAGATTTTTATTTATGATCTTTTGTCTAACCCGTTCTTACCGATAATTCCCCATTGATCAAGCTTTCTTTGTTTTTTAATGGCGTAACGTGGATACTCTTTGCTGCCTCTACTCCGAGATACAAGGGAGTCAATTCATCACGTATAAGAAGTTTTAGTGGACCTTGGAAAGGAGCTTTTTCCTGCAATGAAAACTGAGTTGCTGGAAATAACTTCACTTTCTCTAGATAAGCTAAAAACTCTGGATCACTACTACTAACCCTCCGAAATAAATATTGTCCAAGGTCAGCATCTA
>CAYWYX010000015.1:0-10172 GCA_964462735.1 uncultured Acidobacteriota bacterium
AATTGGCGACAAAGTTTCGGCAGTATTGCTGAGATTGGTTTCACTTAAGTATTTGCCTCCGGATCTTTAGACAGAAAATTGTACAATGGCCCACACTATTTGCAAGGTTTTCCCTAACCTAAGCCCCCCCCTTGACTACAAACTTTTTCCTATTTCTAATGCCTAATCATTGCCCAATAGGAGAAAAAATCGAACTCAGGGCTATTAGACTGGTTATGACAAATTAAACAAGAATCCTTGCTAAGCGACTCCATCTTTACTTTAATCGGGTTTTGACTATGTTTACGCCCTTGACCATGACATGCTTCACATTGAACATTTACAAGATCAGGACTTTGGTAGAGATTTTGAAATCCACCTATTTCACCAGAACCAGTAACATGACAAACAACACATTGGGTATCAAATTCTTTCTTTTCTTTTTTCAATACATCAATAGAATGAGCATGGGCTGATTCCCCCCAAATAGTATATTCTTTGGCATGACAGTTACCACAAATTTTGGAGGTCACAAAATTTGAATTTTTGTCCTTGTACATTACCTTGTTTGGAGTAGCATTCACGAGGGCAAGTTGATTTTGCTGAGAAGAAATCTCTGCTTTTGCTTTCACCATAAAAGCTCCCATTTTAGGGTCATCCTTAACTTTTTTTGTTAAGCGATAGTTCAAGGGGTGGACTTTGACTTGATTTGATTCGTCAAACGAAAAGGATAATTCACCCAGACTCTTTGCTTCATCCTCTGCATAGATAATTGTTGAATGATTGATCTTTATTGTGGGCATACTCCACTGATGCTTGAAGCCATTTAGAAATATATCTACATTACTATTGTCTATAGCTAGCTGGATCACCTCTTCGCTGGGCATACATGCAAGAACAATCACAAAATCGCTTTTCCTATTCAATTCTGGCAACCACTTCTTAGCACTTATTAAAGGGTCCTCCCAGGAATAATCTGCGTCATTTTTTTTCACAGATTTATCTGGAGACGAAAAGCCAATAAACCCTACCCGAAAATATTGACCTTGTTTTGGTAAAGAAATCTTCTTGATAATATAGGGACTAACAAGAGGCTTCCCTGATTCTTCAGAAATCAAGTTTGCAGACACAAAATACCCGTTCTCTCTTAGTACTAAACCTAATTCTCTAAGCTCTTTTACATCATCTGCAGCAATATTGATGATGTCTAACCCAATTCTTTGCATTCCCTTCCAAAGCCATCTATTTTTTACAGTTCGATCAGGACCAATTCGCTGCATGAAATTACCTATTTCAACCTGGAGGGCAGGACGAGTCGGAAACTTTCTTTGATTTTGCCTGATCACATTTGCTCGGCGAGCCAGACCGCCCGCAGGATTGCGCGGTCACCCACAGGGTTCAAGATTACCTCGAACATTCCCTGTAAAATAAACAGTAAAATCAGAAGATAAACTATTCTGTTGAAGTGAAAACTGGGAGTTTTTTAATACTGTAATTAGTAAAAAGATTAGTCCTATGGTAATCCAAATACGGTTCAACAATTTTTCTCTCCCTCTCAAAATTCATACTTTTAAACAACTAGACTAGCTCAATCTAACAATCCTGTTCTATCATACTGCTAAGATCTTTGTAAACAGATGCATTAAACAAGCTCTAACTGACAACTCCTACTTCATATAAAATTAATAGTGCAGTTTCTTTTTGAAAGAATATTAAAATGATACCACACCAACCACATTTGGTCTTAGCATCAGCATCACCTCGAAGACAGGAATTGATGAAATTACTGCAAATTGACTTCGAAGTTATTGCTAGCCAAGCCGTAGAAGAATCTCAAAGTAATGAATCTCCAACCAGACTAGTCAAACGACTAGCGAAAACAAAGGCTAAGATTGTACAAAATGAAAGACAAAACGCATGGGTAGTTGGTGCAGACACTATTGTGGTCTGTAATTCCGAAATTCTGGGAAAACCTAGATCAATGACTGAAGCTGCTGCAATGCTTACAAAACTGAGCGGTCAATCTCATGAAGTATTAACTGGAATTTGTATTCAATATTTGCAGCACTGTGATCTGACTTATGTTAGTACTACTGTTTCTTTTTCCACTCTTACAAAGAAAGAAATTGAAGACTATCTTATCACTGGTGAATCTTCAGATAAGGCTGGAGCCTATGGAATTCAAGGTTATGGATCGAGGTTCATCACAGGCATTAAAGGTTGTTATTTCAACGTTATGGGACTACCTGTTTCTCACCTATACAAACGGCTAAAATCTACAGGATTTCTAACTAACTATTAGCCATATTCCTTCAAGGTTGCTATTTCAATCTTTTGACCAGGGTATTTTAAGGTTCAAGGACCGAAGCTTCTCCTCGAGTTCCTGACGTTCTCGGTTGCGTTTCAGTTTAATTCCGTCGTAGGAAAGAAGTCCAAATTTTTCTGTCAATGATTCGGCTGTTTTAAGCTGATTTTCTGCTACAGCTCTAATAACTTCCTGCTCTAGCTGGGATAAATTCATTGAATGCAGTCGATAGTCTAAAAAAGCTTCCCAAGTGAGAGGACACCACCGACTTAAAATTTCTTGACCAATTATATTGGCATAGCTCCGTATTTCAAACTGAGCATGATCATCCATCCTAAGAGCTAAAAAGTGTAGGAGATTATGAAGGTTAATCTTCCAATAAGCTTCTGTATAAGTAGAAAGAGAGAGGTCTTTACGCGCTTGCTCACGAGCAACTCCAGCTTGTAGTCTTTCTTGATATATTTTTCTACTTTGATTCAAAAACACGTTTTCTTTTTTTGTAAGTTCTGTTCCAACTTCACCGGTAACAAATCCAGTACTACCCTGTCGATTACCTTGAGACTGTTCCCGCCACTGATTTTCATCAGTTAACTGGACCGCATCAATTGCTTCCGAGTATCGCGTTGAATATTCATTAACACTTGCAGTACGGTGACGGATCCATTGCCTCCAACAGTCCATCGGTACCCGAACGTGAAATTTTATTTCACACATCTCAAAAGGAGTTGTATGCCGGTGTCTCATTAAATAACGAATTAAGCCTCGGTCTTGGTGAATCTTTTTAGTACCCTTCCCATAAGAGACTCTCGCCGCTTGAACAACTGATTCGTCCGAACCCATATAGTCAATGAGCCGGACAAATCCATCGTCCAAGACCTTAAAAGAAATCCCTAGGATTTGGTTTAGTCCAGGAATCTCCAAACGTTTAATTTTATTACTATTGGCCATAGGAATGGAAAACCTAGAAAGAAAAGTAGACCAAAATCATTGCCATGACCCTGCAAAGGTTAAAAAAGACTTCTCATTAAAACCAGTTGTAATTATTTACCTACTAAAAATGCATTGGACCATTGGAAAATTAAATGATGAAATTCTTTAAGACGGGAGATCTGTAGATCCCATTAGATATTGGTCGACTCCACGGGCAGCCTGACGACCCTCAGCAATAGCCCAAACAACTAGACTCTGCCCACGTCTCATATCGCCTGCTGCAAATACTCCCTCAACACTACTCATATAATTATTGTCTGACAATACATTACCCCGTTCGTCTAGCTTTATCTTTAACTTTTCTAACATTCCCTCTCGTTCTGGCCCTAGGAACCCCATAGCAAGCAAAACTAATTCAGCCTGAACCTCAAATTCACTTCCTACCACTTCCTTCATGGGTCGACGACCATTAGCATTGGGTTGACCAAATTCAACGCGAACCACCTCTAATTTCTGTACCTTACCATTAGACCCAATAAAACGCTTGGTACTAACACTCCATTCTCGAGAGCCACCTTCTTCGTGTGACGATGATGTTCTTAAAATCATAGGCCAGTAAGGCCAAGGCATCGAAGAATTTCTTTCAGTTGGAGGCTTAGGTAATAGCTCCCAAGAAGCTACAGAGAGTGCACCTTGCCTCAAAGCTGTTCCATGACAATCCGAACCAGTATCGCCACCACCCAAGATAATCACTCGTTTACCTTTTGCAGATATTGGCCTATCTACAATCTGCCGATCACCCGCAATTCGCTTATTCTGTTGAGGTAAAAATTCCATTGCGAAATGGATGCCGGCAAGCTCCCTTCCAGGGATGGAAAGATCTCTAGCCTGCGTCGCTCCACCAGCTAAAACCAGTGCGTCAAACTCTTGACGGAGTTTGTCAATTGAAATATTAAAACCAACATTGGCATTAGTCTTAAATAAAACTCCTTCCTCTTTCATCAAATCTAACCGCCGCTTTACCACCCATTTTTCTAGCTTGAAGTCTGGAATACCATAAGTCAAAAGTCCCCCAACCCTATCCGCCCTTTCAAACACTGTTACCTGATGTCCAGCTCGATTAAGTTGTGCTGCACATGCTAAACCGGCAGGCCCCGATCCCACAATGGCTACCTTCTTATTAGTTCTTACCTTGGGAGGCTCGGCTTTAATCCATCCTTCTTGAAAGGCATGATCTATAGTACTAAGTTCGATTTGCTTAATAGTAACTGGATCGTCATTGATACCCAAAACACAGGCAGCTTCGCAGGGTGCGGGGCAAACCCATCCTGTAAATTCGGGGAAATTATTAGTTTTATGTAAAACCTTTATTGCTTCTCTCCATCGATTTCTATAAACCAAGTCATTCCAATCTGGAATTATGTTACCTAACGGACAACCAGTGTGGCAAAAAGGAATACCACAATCCATACAGCGCTCTCCTTGACCCTGTACCAATGAATCACTTGGTTCCTTATATACCTGAAACCAGTCTTTGACGCGGTCATTCACTAGTCTTCGAGGGGCCAATTGGCGCCCTATGTCCATGAATCCAGTATCTCTTCCCATTGAATCTCTGCCTTGGAAAAGTCAAATACCACTTTCCCAGTTTCTTTTGACAACAAAAAAAACTAATATTCTCTGTTCAAGACTCTCAAAAAAATCAGTGTTGCCTTTAATTTATCCAAATAATAGGCAATTAAATAGAATTGATTGGCGTTGCTTCTGCCTTTTCTTGTTCCAGTTGAAGCATAGAACGCCGATAATCTACTGGTATGACCTTTACAAATTTTTCTATTATATTTTCCCAACTCTTTAATACTCTTTCTGCCACAGCACTACCAGTGAATTGATGGTGGCGTACAATTAAACTCTTTAGTGTTTCAAGATCGTTTGTTTCAGCAACTGATTCTAGGTCCACCATGCTCTGATTACAATATTGACTGAAGAGCTTTTCCTCATCCAAAACATAAGCAATTCCACCACTCATTCCAGCAGCAAAATTGCGACCAGTACTACCTAGAATAACAGCAACGCCTCCCGTCATATATTCACAACCATGATCTCCTACACCCTCCACAACCGCAATAGCCCCACTATTTCTTACTGCAAAACGCTCTCCTGCCACTCCTCGAAAATAAGCTTCGCCTCCGGTAGCTCCATATAACACCACATTACCTATCAAAATATTTTTCTCTGCACAAAAGGTTGATTCAAGTGGAGGGTAAACAATAAGTTTTCCTCCAGATAGTCCTTTACCAATATAGTCGTTTGCATCTCCCTCCAACGTAAACGTTATGCCACTAGCTAAAAATGCACCAAAACTTTGACCTGCTGAGCCACAGAAATGAACTTGAATTGTATCTTCTGGAAGCCCTTTATCGCCATATCGCTGTGCAATCTCAGAGCTAAGCATCGTTCCTACGGTGCGGTTAGAATTACGAATCATGTATTTGCCCTTGACCGGTTTCTCATTGTTTAGAGCATTTTGAAAATCTCCAATTAACTGGTAATCCAAAGCTTCTCTTAACCCATGGTCTTGAGGCTGAATTTTGTGAGTTGCAAAGTTTTCGGGAACATCTGGCTGGAAAAAGATCTGGGAAAAATCTAGTCCTCTAGTTTTCCAATGGTCAATAGCATCAGTTATATCAAGCATATCTGCACGACCAACCATTTCCTCAACGGTTCGAAACCCAAGTTTTGCCATAATCTCCCTAAGTTCTTCTATTACAAAATAGAAAAAATTGATGACATACTCAGGTTTCCCAGAAAACTTTTTTCGTAGCACTGGATCTTGAGTAGCTATACCCACTGGGCATGTATTAAGATGACATTTACGCATCATAATACAACCTGATGCAACTAATGGAGCTGAAGCACAACCAAATTCTTCAGCTCCAAGCAAAACCGCTATCGCAACATCTCGCCCTGTTTTTAATTGACCATCTGTCTGAACTATAATCCGTCCCCTCAAATCGTTAAGCACAAGGGTTTGTTGTGTTTCAGCTAAACCTAATTCCCAAGGAACTCCAGCATGTTTGATTGAAGTCTGGGGTGAAGCACCTGTACCTCCATCATGTCCACTAATTAGTACAACATCAGCATGTGCTTTAGAAACACCAGCCGCAACAGTTCCTACTCCTACCTCTGATACTAGTTTTACAGAAATTCTTGCTTTTGGATTGGCGTTTTTAAGATCGTGAATCAGCTGAGCAAGATCCTCAATGGAGTATATGTCATGGTGGGGCGGTGGCGATATCAATGAAACTCCAGGAGTTGAATGACGAACACGAGCGATCACTTTATCTACTTTATGTCCAGGTAACTGCCCGCCCTCTCCTGGCTTAGCTCCTTGAGCCATCTTAATTTGTAATTCTTCTGAATTAACCAGATATTCCGCTGTAACTCCAAAGCGACCCGAAGCTACTTGTTTGATAGCACTTCTCCTCCAATCCCCATTTGGATCTCGCATATAGCGTTCAGGGTCTTCTCCACCTTCTCCGGTATTACTCTTACCTCCAATACGATTCATGGCTATCGCTAGATTTTCGTGAGCCTCTTTACTAATGGAACCAAAGGACATCGCCCCGGTTGCAAAACGCTTCACAATCTCACTTGCTGGTTCGACTTCCTCCAAAGGAATTGGAGTAGCTTTTTGAAATTTAAAAAGACCTCTAAGAGTACACAGATTCTTACTCTGATTATTAATTAAGGTAGAGTATTCTTTAAATAATTTATAGTTACCGTGACGGGTAGCTAATTGTAACTTGGCAACAGATTCAGGATTGAAAAGGTGAAATTCACCCTCTTTTCTCCATTGATACTGACCTCCAACATTCAAGAGGGGCTTAAGAGTTTCTTTCTTCTGAAAACCATATTGATGTCGTTTAATTGCTTCCTGTCCAAGAGTCTCTACACCTATTCCACCAATCCTAGAAGCAGTACCTGTAAAGTAACGCTCAATTAATTCTGAATTTAAACCAATAGCTTCAAAAATCTGAGCCCCTCTGTAACTTTGAATTGTGGAAATACCCATTTTAGCAATGATCTTAAGCAGTGCTTTATTTATAGACTTAATATAATTAAAGTGAGCCTTTACGACTGAGTTCTTGAAAGCGCTCTCCATAGCAACTTCAGGTGAAAAAACTTTTTGATCGACCATATCAGTTAGGGTTTCAAAGGCAAGGTAGGGATTAATTGCCGCAGCACCATAGCCAATCAACAATGCAAAGTGCATAACTTCTCGAGCTTCACCAGATTCAACAATTAACCCAACCTTAGTACGAGTTCCTTCACGGGTAAGGTGATGATGAACGCCAGATGTTGCAAGCAAACTAGGTATTGGAATCTTTTTCGAATTTACTCCTCTATCAGAGAGAATCAAAATGTTGTAGCCCTGCTTCACCGCCTGAGATGCTTTTAAACAAAGTGACTCGACAGCTGGCTCTAGCCCACAATTCCCTTCATTATCAGCAAAATGCATGCTTAATGTCTTAGTTCTGAATATTGATGATTCAAATTTTCTGATCCTCTCTAATTCCATGTTAGTTAAAATAGGACAAGGTAGACTAAGTAAACTGGCATGTCGCGGTGTCTCTGCCAGAAGATTTTGTTCACTACCAACATGAATTTCTACAGACATCACCATATTTTCACGAATTGAGTCGATAGGAGGATTAGTGACCTGTGCAAATAGCTGCTTAAAATAATTGAACAGCAACGGCGATTTATTTGATAGTACGGCTAAAGGTGTATCAGTTCCCATAGATCCTACTGCTTCTTCACCCTCTTTACCCATAGGAGTCATCAAAATGCGCAGGTCTTCTATCGTATAACCAAAAGCCTGCTGTTGCTGAAGAAGATTCTTTATTTTTTTATTATTTGAGGACACTAATGGTAGATCGGAAAGTTTGACTCGGTTATTTTCTACCCATATTCTATAAGGTTGCTGAGTACTTGTTGTACGCTTAATTTCAGTATCGTCAATAATGCGCCCCTGATGGGTATCTACTAGAAACATCTTACCTGGTTGGAGACGTCCTTTTTGTAAAATGTCTTCTTGGGGAACTTCCAAAACTCCAACTTCAGAAGACATGACAACCAAATTATCTTTAGTTACTATAAAACGTGATGGTCTCAACCCATTGCGATCAAGAACAGCTCCAATTCGAATACCATCAGTAAAAGCAATTGAAGCAGGACCATCCCATGGTTCCATCAAAAAAGAGTGATATTCATAAAATGCTCGCTTTTCAGGATCCATCTGATGATCTTTGTGCCAAGCCTCAGGTATTAACATCATCATTGCATGAGGAAGAGAGCGTCCCCCCTGAACCAGAAACTCCAACGCATTGTCAATAGTTGCACTGTCACTGCCAGTTTCAGATACCAGAGGAAAAAGTTTATTAAGGTCACCCCCAAAAGTATCAGAAGATAAAGTCCCTGATCGGGCACGCATCCAATTTCTATTTCCACGAAGAGTGTTAATTTCTCCATTATGGGCTAAATACCGATAAGGATGGGCAAGTCTCCAAGAAGGGAAAGTGTTTGTGCTAAAGCGAGAGTGGACTAAAGCTAATGCACTTTTAAAAAGAGGGTTCACAAGATCCAAGTAGTAAGCTGGAATTTGCTCTGCCGTTAGAAGACCCTTATAAACAATAGTAGCTGTTGAAAAACTAGAAATATAAAAGTTTTGGATTCCAGAAAATTTTTGATTCTCTGACTTGCTCTCAGCAAGTTTTAGAATTACATACAATTTTCGATCGAGATCCTTATTAATCCTACAGCCTGAACTACCAATACCTACAAATAATTGACGAATTATTGGCTCCGATTCTCGCGCTAGACTACCAATGGCCTTATTGTTGACAGGAACTGTCCTCCACCCTAAAAAGGATAGTCCCTCTTCTATAACCACCCTTTCCAAAAGATCTTCCAGAGGTTTGCGGTTGTTATCATCCTGAGGTAAGAAGACCATAGCAACCCCATAATCCCCAGAAGGGGGAAGTTTGAAACCAATATCTCCACATTTTTCCCTAAAGAACTCATCTGGAATCTGAACCAGTATTCCAGCTCCATCTCCTGTTTCTGGGTCACATCCACAAGCTCCTCTATGGGCTAAATTGGATAGCACCTCTAACCCCTGATTAATAATTAAGTGGCTCTTAACTCCATCAAGATTAACTACAAAACCTACGCCGCAACTATCATGTTCAAACTCAGGGTTGTAGAGACCTTGCTTTACTGGTAGTCCTTCCTGACTCATTTATTACCTCATTACTCGAAAATTTCTCTCTCATTTTACATAGAGACAATAGTGCAAAAAGTCTTTCTCTTAGATTCCTCATAAGAGAAATCCAAGGACTTTACCTCGCCAATCTCAACTCCCTATATTTTCTTGAATAGGAAAAGTTAGAAGCAATTCACAGAAACTGGCACCTGCTAGCTAGATATTATCAAGCCATTAATCATAAAAAGGTAGATTAAATATTCTTTGCCTTCTCATTGGACCACAGCTTTCATCTAGCCACCACTGGGGAAAATATGCACGAGGATTAATACAAAATCCGATCTATATAATTTTAAAAGAAAGAATCGATCAAGATAAATTTATATTTTTTATGATTTTAATAAATTTATTTTATATTTTGAGTGCTATCTAAATAAAATTCAATCTACTCAATCTCAATACAGAACTAATCACTCATTCAAAATAAAAACTCATTACCCCATTCCTATTATTATCTTCAACCCACTTTCTCAAAAAAGGCATCAACATTAGACACTTTCTTACAACAAGAAAAGCGATGCTTTCTTACTACAAGAAAAGCCAAACTAGCGTATAATTAACGCCTTATGTCCAATAAAATAAAATGTTCTATTGCACTTACTGTTATTCTAGTGTTTGGTTACATCGTAT
>CAYWYX010000015.1:10272-30747 GCA_964462735.1 uncultured Acidobacteriota bacterium
AAAATAAAATGTTCTATTGCACTTACTGTTATTCTAGTGTTTGGTTACATCGTATACTCTTCAACACAGCTAGATCAATTTAGCTGTGAGGTTTGCGTCGAGTTCCGAGGGAGAAATGATTGTCGTACAGCTATTGGTAATACCGAAGAAGAGGCCATAAGAACAGCCCTTGATACTGCTTGTGCCCAGATCTCTTCAGGCATGACAGATAGTATTGCCTGCACTCAAACTGCCCCCAAAAGTATTAATTGTAAAAAATAGCAAACCCTAATCCAAAATAAAAACTACAACTAATCCGTAACTAAGGAATAAAATAATTCTTGAACGAGGGGATTAAGAAAAATTGTAATGCTTTGTACCACCAGACTATTACAAAAAGATAACCATATTAAATTGTTGTTCTCTCTATGTGTAAGATGAAGATTTCTCACTTTTTCTTAAAAAACTTGTTCCGACAACAAAGAATTTCACATATAAGGATCTTATGAATAAAAACTCCTCAAACAGTCTTTTAGGCCGGCTGAAGACTGCAATGACTTTTACCCGGAGGAATCTAGTGGAATGTATAGAGGATGCATTCCAAGGGAAAAAAGAGATTGATTCAAATCTACTTGAAGAACTTGAGAGTATTCTTATTGGGGCTGATATTGGGATTACAACTACTACAGAAATTCTAGAGGTCGTTAAAAACCAGGTTGATCGAAAACAAATCAAAAATGGAGATGAAATAAAAGCATGTATTAAATCAGAACTGCTCCGTATTTTAAAATCTGCATCCAGCTATTCTTCTAATAATATTGATTCAAAATTAACGGTGATCTTAGTTGTCGGAGTTAATGGGGTGGGGAAAACCACTACTACTGGTAAACTAGCTAAACGATTTACCCAACAAAATAAGAATGTGTTGGTGTGTGCTGCTGATACCTTTAGGGCAGCTGCAGTGGAGCAAATGGAACAGTTAGGAACTGAGGCCAAGGTAAAGGTAATTCGTCAAAATGCAGGAACTGACCCTTCAGCAATCCTATTCGATGCCATTAATGCAGCTAAGTCAAGACATGTTGACATTCTTATCATTGATACTGCTGGACGTCTTCATACTAAAAAAAACCTTATGGCCGAACTAGAAAAAATGAGACGGATTGCTGGTCGAGAAGTTAAAGGAGCACCCCATGAGATTTTACTTGTCATCGATGCAAACACAGGACAAAACGGCTTGATCCAAGCTCGGGAATTTTCTCGAATTTCTGGTATTAGTGGAATTATTTTAAGTAAGCTAGATGGTACAGCTAAGGGTGGAGTTGTTATTGGAATTGCACGAGATCTTAATACTCCAATTAAATATGTTGGTATTGGTGAGCAACTTGATGATTTGATTCCCTTTTCTCCTGAAGATTTTGTTGATTCATTATTTACCTAGATTAAAAGGATCTCAGAAATTCACATGATCAGCCATTTAATTAGTTTCAAAAATCTATAGTTAGATCTTTTTGTATTGAAGAAGGTCATGCTTCAAACTGATTATTTATTCTTAACTGTTTTCTCTTTAGATTGGTTCTTAAGAATTTGACAAATAAAACAAATAACATGTTGAAAACAGACGATGACTTCATGGTAAAAACTATAGAACAAGCTCTCTTTGGAAGAGGATTGACTAGTCCAAACCCTATGGTTGGAGCAATCTTAGTTAATGACGGTAAAATTGTTGGTTATGGATTTCATCGATATGACCGACGTAAACATGCTGAAGTGTGGGCCATAGAAAATGCCAAAGAAAAAACAAATGGAGCAACTTTATATGTCAATCTGGAGCCCTGTTGCCACAAAGGACGGACTGCACCCTGCTGTGACCAAATAATTAAGTCGGGAGTTGTACATGTAGTAGCAGCAATGAAAGACCCTAATCCAATTGTGGCGGGTAAAGGATTGAAAAAATTGATGGACGCAGGTATTAAAGTTACAGTAGGAATAAGAGAAAAAGAAGCTCAAAAGCTTAACGAAGCTTATAGTAAATACATTGTCCTGGGACATCCTTTTGTCACTGTCAAAGCAGGTGTAACTATAGATGGAAAGATTGCTCCTGAAAAAGGGTCACAGAGATGGATTACTGGTTTGGAATCGAGACAATGGGCTCACCAATTACGTCTTGAGACCGATTCAATTTTGGTTGGAATTGGAACAATACTCCAAGACAACCCACGGCTAACTGATCGCAGTGGTCAGGAACGGCACCGACCTTTAATGCGAGTCATTTTAGATTCTAAGCTACGTCTTCCACTTAATAGCAACTTAGTTAATAGTCTAGAAGACGGTGATATAATCATATTTTGTTCAGAGGACAGAGATCTAGATCGTCATAAGGAACTAGAAGACAGAGGTATTCAGATCATTCCAGTAGCTAAAACTACCCAGGGTATTCCGCTCAAAATGGTGTTGAATGAATTGGGAAGACGGGAAATAACAAGCCTTTTGATTGAAGGGGGCTCTGAAGTTAATTTTAGTGCCCTGCAATCTAAAATTATTGATAAGCTTATCTGTTTGGTTGCCCCTAAAATTTTAGGAGGACCAGCTGGAATCAGATTATTTGGAGGTCAGGGCTTTGCCACATTAGAAGAGGCCCCTTTATTATTTTTCTCTAAAACTCAAAAGCTTGGTCAAGATTTGATGATTGAGGCCTACTGTTTTGATTCACAATCGAAACATTTGCAAGAACAATTTTAAAACTAGATTTCTTAGATAATAATGTTTACCGGCATAATTCAAAAAATAGGATTTATTTCTTCAGTTAAGTGCAGAGAACAAACAGCCATTCTGCACCTAACTGTCAATGAATTAATTTCTGAACTCCAGCCAGGTAGCAGTATAGCTATAAATGGGGTTTGTCTTACCGTTAGAGATCAAAGTTATAACAGTATCAAAACTGATTTATCCATGGAAACACTCAACCGATCTAATTTAGGAAAAATAAAGCCAGGTGACCCCGTTAATCTTGAACTTCCATTACTACCCACAACACGATTGGGTGGACATTTTGTTCAAGGCCATGTTGATACAACAACCGAGGTGTACAGTATCGAAAAATCTCAAGAATTTGCTACATTTCAGTTCTTACTACCAGATCTGATTAAGCCATATGTGGTAGAAAAAGGCTCTATCGCAGTTGATGGAATTAGCCTTACAGTATCAAAACTCCAAAAAGATTTCTTTGAAGTTTCTATTATCCCGCACACTTTAAAACACACTAATCTCGGTTATAGACTCAGAGGCGATCAAGTAAATATTGAATGTGATGTACTTGCAAAATATGTCAAGAAATGTTTAGGACCACATCAGGAAAAATCGAATGAATCTAAACTGATCGCCCAGGATTTAATCAATTAAGGACGTTTGATACACCTATTCACTGAAATCAGGATTAACTTTTAAAAGGAGTTTTGGTTGAAAAATTTGTTTTCGGGTATTGAAGAAGCTATCAAAGACCTCAAGCAAGGAAAAATGCTCGTTGTAGTAGATGATGAGGATCGAGAAAACGAGGGTGATTTAACAATTGCCGCAGAGAAAGTAACACCTAAAGCAATTAATTTTATGGCAACATTTGGACGGGGATTGATTTGTCTTTCGATGACAGCGGAACATCTAGATAAACTAAGCATTCCGCTTATGGTTAATGAAAATAATTCCAAATATGGAACTGCTTTTTGTGTTTCAATTGAAGCCAGACAAAAAATCTCTACAGGAATTTCCGCAGCTGATCGTGCTCAGACAATACTAACCGCTATTCATCCTAAAACTCAACCAAATGATTTAGCAAAACCTGGCCATGTTTTCCCTTTGAGAGCTCGCAAAGGAGGAGTTCTAATTCGGGCAGGTCAAACAGAAGCATCAGTGGATCTGGCACGTATTGCAGGTCTAACCCCGGCAGGGGTTATTTGTGAGATCATGAATGACGATGGAAGCATGTCAAGATCCACAGAACTACAAAAGTTCTGTAAAAATCATGATTTAAAGATGATTACCGTAGCTGATTTAATCAAATATCGATTGAAAACTGAATCTTTTGTCAAACTAATTGCTGAGGAAAATCTACCTACCAAGTTCGGTCTTTTTAAAATGCTGGTTTTCAAAAGTGAAATTGAGCAAGAAACTCATGTTGCTTTAGTGTTCGGTAATATCCAGTCGAATCAGCCTGAACTTGTGAGAGTGCATTCTCATTGTTTAACTGGAGATGTCTTACATTCCATTCAATGTGATTGTCATACTCAAATTGAAAAATGTATGGAACGTATCTCACAAAAGGGAAGCGGGGTGTTACTTTATTTACACCAAACTGGACGGGGCTTTGAAATTCAAAAATCAGAGTCTGGAAACCGGGTAAAATATCACGGTTTAGAAAACAGCATGGTAGAGGATCTTAACAGCCACAGAATCCAAAAGCATTACGGTACTGGGGCTCAAATTCTTTCTAAACTAAATCTTAAGAAGATTCGATTGCTAACCAACCATCCTCGTAAAATAGTTGGTTTAGAAGGTTATGGGATTAGGATAGTGGAGCAAGTTCCAATCAAAACTTCCTAAAAATTGAATAAATAAATGATTTCTATATTTGGTGTCGAATCAATTGTTCAAAAGAATAAAACTCAGTAATTTACTTCGAAGCCATTTCTAACCGAGAATAGTCTAAGACCATAGTATTGTCTCCAAGAACCGTTCCCGATAAAACAGCATTCTTTCCAATTTGACAGGAATTTCCTACAACACAACCTTCTATTTTTGCATCATCACCAACCTCCACTCCGCTCCAAATCACTGAGTGATCGATAATGACCCTTTTACCTATTCGACAACCGTCATTAATCGATGAAGAAAAGATTTGAGATTTCTCACCAATAGTACATGAAGAAGAGATGAATGAATTATGAAATTTAGATTTAGCTTCAGCTTGTAACTTCGGCATAGCATCTTCCCAAGGCAGAACTACCGAAGGTACAAACCGGCGTTGGAGTATATCTAAATGGGCATTTAGATATTTTTCTGGCGTACCAATGTCAATCCAATAACCTGAGGCAACATAACCATAAACGGGTTTCCCACTGGTAAGCAGATCAGGAAAAACTGATTGTTCGAAAGAATATTTTTTTCCAAAAGGAATCATTTCCAAAACTTCTGGTTCGAGGACATAGCAACCTGCGTTGATTGTATTGCAGGTAATATCTTCAACATCGGGCTTTTCAAGAAAGCGGATCACTCGCCCGTCCTCGGCAGTTTCTACCAACCCATAGGAGGATGGATTACCAACTTGAGTAAGCACTATAGTAGCTACAGCTGAGTTCTCCTGATGAAAACGAATGATCTTATTCAAATCGAAATTACACAAGATATCTCCATTAAAAACCAAAGTAGCACCATCTAAGAAAGACTCAGCATTTTTATAGGCTCCAGCAGTTCCTAAAGGAACATTTTCCACTATGTAGTGGAGTTTGTTAGAATCTCCGAGCACTGATTGGATCTTTTCTGGTTGATAGCCAATACTTAGGATAGTTTCATCAATGTTATATTTCTTAAGCAACTCCAGCTGGTAGCAAAGGAACGGTACATTAACAATAGGAACCACAGGTTTAGGAACTTTGAGTGTTAAGGGTCTAAGCCGAGTCCCCTCTCCCCCAGCTAATATAACTGCTTTCATAAGCATTCCTCATCTAGCCTAACCAAGAACTATCTCGTGTCACCTCAACTCCCACAAAGCCAACATTTTTGCTAAAGGTATCGACTTTACCAATCTTAACCTTAACTTTTTTTACCCTGAATTTCCTTAAAACTTCTCGACAAATCAAGAGTGCAACCTCCTCAAGCAAGACGAAGCTTCGACACTGGCATAGGTCCTTGACAAATTCATAAACCCTTTTGTAGTCAACAGTTTTTCCTAATTCACCATTAACAGTTTTTTCCAATGATACAAATAAAGTTAGCTGCAATTGACAACGTTGAAATTTTCTACGTTCGTCCAACGTAGTACCAACCTTCATCCCAAGGTTAACATCATTAAGAACAATTTTATCCATGATGGTAAGGCCCCTACTTAAGATACCAGATTAACCACTAAGAATAGTCATAATTCTCCAAGAAAAATACTTAGAAATAGCCCAATAATTTATTCAAGCCCTTAAATTTCTTTTGAATTCACCAAAATATTTTTATGTGCATTCATCGAAATAATAAAAACCCATGAATAGTAGTAAATTAGACCTTATACTTGCCCAGAAGCATCACTTTTCGTAAGATCGGTGCCTTACTAACTTGATATGTTACTCTAAGTAATTCTACAGAGTAGCTCCTCGTTTTAGAAACAATGGAACAAAATAATCCGGATTCTAATATGGATCTTTCTCAATTTTCCCGTTTGATACCGTACATACGAAGATATCAAACTCGTCTTATTGTAGGCTTTCTTTGTGTAATTTTTTCTAACCTAGCTGCTACTGCTTCTCCATGGTTTCTAAAACTAGCAATTGATAGCCTAGATAAATCTATCTCATCCCAAAAAATTTTGGGTTATGGAATCTTAATTATTGTTTTTGCAGCACTATCTGGAGTTTTTCTCTTCCTTATGCGCCGAATTATGATCGGCGTTTCACGTTATATCGAATATGACATACGTAATGACTTGTTCGCTCACTTTTTAAAATTGTCGTGTTCGTTTTACCAAGAAAACAGGACGGGAGACCTTCTGTCTCGATCAACAAGTGATATGAATGCAGTTAGAACAATGATTGGACCTGGCATTATGTACTCTACGAACACTTTTGTACGTTTGACCATCGTTCTCTACCTAATGCTTAGTATTAGTCCTATGCTCACCTTATTTTCTTTGATCATCATTCCATTGGTTTCGTTAGCAGTAAAGTACTTTGGTTCAATTATCCATAACCACTTTGAAAAAATTCAGGAAACTTTTTCAGAACTTAGTTCTAATATTCAAGAAAATCTAGCTGGTGTGCGAGTCCTTAGAGCTTTTAATCAAGAAGAAGCAGAGATTGAAAAATTCCGAAACATTAACCAGAAGTACCTTCAAAACAACGTTAAACTGATCCGCATATGGGCAATCTTCTATCCATCATTATCAGCACTACTTGGGATGGGTACTGTCTGCGTTCTATGGCTTGGAGGCGGTGAAGTTATCAACGGTAACATTAGTTTAGGTGAGTTTGTAGCCTTCAATGTCTACCTAACCATGCTGACCTGGCCAATGATTGCTTTAGGCTGGGTAATCAACATTATCCAGCGTGGTGCTGCCTCACTAAAACGCATAGGCTACATCTTTCAAGTAACCCCAGATATTTTTGATGATTCAGTGGAAATTCAATCCAGCCACCTAGAACACCCTATTCAAAATCAACATCATATATCTGTGTCCAAAGATCTAGAGAAAAAAGAGCCAAAGACTTCTTATTTTAAGGGAGAAATCGAAATTAAGAATTTGTGCTTTTCTTATAACAGTACAATCGTTATAAATAACCTTAATCTTACAATTCCAGCAGGTTCAACCTATGCCATTGTTGGGGAAACAGGTTCTGGGAAAAGCACCCTAGTTAAATTACTAGCTCGAATCATTGAGCCTTCTCAAGGCCAAATACTCATTGATGGAAAAAATCTTCAAGATTATCCACTTAAAACCTTACGATCCCAAATAGGTTATGTACCTCAAGAGGCATTTCTTTTCAGTGACACTATAAAAAACAATATTGCTTTTGGTTCCAGTCAAGTTGGGAATGACGAACTTTACTTAGCAGCTATCCAATCTAACATTCTTTCAGATATCCAAGCATTCCCTCAGGGTTTCCAAACGATGGTTGGAGAAAGGGGTGTAACACTATCTGGAGGACAACAACAAAGGACAGCAATTGCTCGTACATTAATTAGAAATCCACAAATCCTTATCCTAGACGATTCACTTTCTAGTGTTGACACCCTTACTGAGGAACAAATCCTAAAAAAATTGAAAAAAGTAATGGTTAATCGAACCTCACTTTTGATTAGCCATCGTGTATCTACTGTAAGGTTTTCAGATCACATCGTAGTTTTAAAAAAAGGAGTAATCGTGGAACAAGGAAATCACCATCAACTAATAGAACATAATGGTTATTACGCTGACCTGCATAAAAAACAATTACTTAAAGAAAATCTTGAAGAGGAATAATCCATTTTAATTTGGATCCAGTTGTAGGAATCTACAAAGAGTGGGGCTAAGGAACTCATATAACAATGCAATTTTATGAAGAAGAAGTTCTAGGAAAAACTTATGACCTCCAACTGATGAAACGGTTGCTATCTTACCTAAACCCTTATAAGGGTTGGATCCTAGCAGCTTTACTGACCATAACTATAACTTCCTTGGTTCAGATAAGTGGTCCCTATCTAACCAAAGTAGCAATTGATCGTTTCATTACCACTAACGATCCCTCTGGATTAGATAATATCGCTATCTTATATGTAACAATTATCATCGCTGGATTATTTTTTGGGTACCTACAAACCTATATCATGCACCTTACTGGTCAAAAAATTATGATTGATCTTCGCCTGCATATGTTGAGACACCTACAAAAGTTACCCCTTTCTTTCTATGACAAAAATCCAGTAGGTCGACTAATGACGAGGGTCACTACCGATGTTGATGCACTAAACGAACTCTTCACAACAGGTGTAGTTACACTGCTAGGGGACCTGTTGATATTATTAGGTATCGTACTAATTATGTTCTCTATTAATGTCCAACTAGCTCTAGTTACTCTTTCTGTAATTCCAATTTTATTTGTAATTACGATCATTTTTAAGATTAAGGCTCGAGGCTCTTACCGGCGGGTTCGGACGGCTATTGCCCAAATCAGTTCCTTTATGCAGGAGCAAATAACCGGTATGTATATAGTGCAGGTCTTCAACCACGAGAAAAAAAGTTTTCAGAAGTTTGACTCAATTAATCGTATACATCTAAAGGCCAATTTAGACTCTGTTTTTGCCTACTCCCTTTTCTATCCAGCAGTAGAACTGGTCAGTGCCCTAGCTATTGCACTGATAATCTGGTATGGAAGCGGACAAGTACTAGCAATCGAAATAACTTTTGGAACCCTAGTTGCTTTTATTCAATACTCGGAAAAGTTCTTTCGACCAATTGCTGATCTAAGTGAAAAGTATAATGTCCTGCAATCAGCAATGGCCAGTTCAGAACGAATTTTTAAGCTTCTGGATACACCAATAGCTATTCAGCAACCACTTAAACCAGTTAAGATTCCTAACATTCAAGGAGAGATCGAATTCCGTAATGTCTGGTTCGCTTACAAGAAACTTTCAGTGGAACCTGAATTTTCCAAGACAAACAATAGGCACGACTGGGATTGGATTTTACAGGACGTTTCATTCCGGATCCCTGCTGGAAAATCTATAGCAATCGTTGGACATACAGGAGCTGGGAAAACCACGCTGATCAATTTGATAATGCGATTCTACGATATTCAACGAGGGCAGATTCTTTTGGATGGTCATGACATTCGTACTCTAGACCTACACCAACTGCGAAAAACCTTTGGTATAGTACTTCAAGACATCTTTCTTTTTTCAGGAACCATTTCTAGTAACATTTCCCTAGGAAGCTCCTTTATTACCCAAGAAGTAATTCGTTCTTCATCCCAAAATGTTAATCTTGATGATTTTGTTCAAACCCTTCCTAACGGTTATGCAGAAATCGTTAAGGAACGAGGAAATACGCTATCAACTGGCCAGAAACAGTTAATTGCCTTTGCTCGGGCCTTGGCTCATAATCCTAAAAACCTGATACTTGATGAAGCAACTTCTAGTGTTGATACTGAAACAGAACTAACTATCAGAAATGCAATTAATAGACTAATGAAAGGACGTACTTGCCTTATAATCGCTCATCGTCTTTCTACCATTCAAAGTGCTGACAGGATTATTGTAATGCACAAAGGTCAAATCCGAGAAATGGGTAATCACCAGGAATTACTGGCTGAAAAAGGACTTTACTTCAAACTATATCAACTCCAATATAAAGACCAAATATCTTCAAATTTGATCTGAGGCACTAACACATGATCAAACTAATCAATTTTTCTAAGGTATTAATTTATTTACCTTCAATCTACTGAATTTACCAAAAACCAATATCATTTACTAGAATCGTCAGTAACTTTTCTAGCATCTACTAAAATGACATAATTCAGCAGAGAAATCTAATGCAAACCTTTAGACAGAAAATAATAGATGTACCCAAAGAACCTGGTGTTTACCTCTACAAAAACTCCCTAGGAAAAGTAATCTATGTAGGTAAAGCTAATTCTCTTCGTAATCGAGTGAAGAGCTATTTCCAGGGATCAAAAAACACTGACATTAAGTTAGATCAATTAAAGTTAGATATAGCTGATTTTGAGTTTGTTGTCGTTGATAATGAGATGGAAGCACTTGCCCTAGAGAATAATCTAATCAAGCAGTATAAACCTAAATACAATATTCTTTTAAGAGATGACAAAACTTACCCTTGCATTAAGTTAACAATCAATGAGCCTTTTCCAAGAATATATGTAACACGAAGAATTAAAGAGGACGGGGCACTGTACTTTGGCCCTTTTTCTCCTTCTAATCTGGCCTCACGAACCTTTAAATTGATTAGTCGCCATTTTCAGATTCGTACCTGCTCTATAAATATAGATGGGAAAAGACCAAGAGTTTGCCTTGACTATCACATTAAACGTTGCATGGGTCCTTGTGTTTCATCTACTTGTAGCCAGCAGGAATATAAAAGTCGTGTTCAAGACTTAAAATTGTTTATGGAAGGAAAACAGGTTGATCTATTACAAAGCCTTCGTAAAAAAATGATTCAAGCTTCTAAAGAAGAACGATTTGAGATGGCTGCCCATCTGCGAGACACTATTCAAACAATCAACCAATTATCTAAACCCCAACGAATTTCCTCAAGCCAGTCTATTAATATCGATCTGTTCGCACTACACCAAGAAGGAACCAAAGCGGCAGTCCAGTTATTTCATTTGAGAAAAGGGCGTATCATTGACCGACAGGAATATTTTTGGGAGGACCTTAGGATAGGTACAACTTCCAGTCATATTTTTTCTTCCCTCTTAAAACAATACTATCTTAATTCTAGATTTGTCCCTGATCAAGTCTTGGTAACTTCTAGTTTTGAAGATCAAGAAACCTTAGAAATTTTCCTTTCAAATCAAAAAAAAACTAAGGTGAAAGTCAAAGTTCCCTTACGTGGTCACAAAAAACAACTCATTAACCTTGTCCAAAAAAATGCAAAATTAAGTTTTGATCAACGATTTCGAACAATGAATCCTCCTGCCCAAATGACTAAACAAGCCCTCGCTGAGTTAATGGATCTGGCAACTTTGCCCCGAAAAATTGAGGCATTTGATATTTCAAACATCCAAGGAACTGATTCTGTGGCATCCATGGTTGTATGGAAAGATGGCCAGATGGGAAAGAAAGGATATCGAAAATTTATTATAAAAACAGTATCAGGAATTGATGACTTTAAAAGTATGGTTGAAGTTATAACTCGTCGATACAGTCGGTTAATAAAAGAAAACCAGTCTTTACCAGACTTAGTTCTAGTAGATGGTGGTTTAGGTCAACTTAATGCAGCTGCTTCGGCTCTAGACGCACTCGATTTAACAACTCAGCCCCTAGCCAGCATAGCCAAAAAAGAGGAACTAATTTATATTAGGGGTAATCAAAAAGAACCCATCCGATTAGAAAAACATTCTCCCGTTCTACGATTGATCCAAAAAATTAGGGATGAAAGTCACCGGTTTGCACTAACTTTTCATCGACAACGCCGATCAGCAAGGACACTTTCATCAAGACTTGTCGAAATTCCAGGGGTGGGGAACAAAACTGCTAAACTGCTTCTTCAAAGACTGGGTAGTGTTCGGCGGATAGCGTCTACTCCCCTAGATCAGTTAATCCAAGAAGTTTCCCCAAAAATCGCAAAAAATGTGTACGATCATTTCCACAAATAAGACTTAAATTGTCTTGATTGAATCGATGACATTTCGCTTAAATCATCTTTAATATAGTTTCAAGCATTTCTTTCGCTCATGAAAAGATTCTACCCAGTTCATCCATCTCAGCTTCTTAAAACCAAGAAGGTAACTCTTTTGATATCATTTTTAAAATCTCGTTAATTTGTTTTATTTAATTTAAATTTGGCGAGGAACTTTTCACTCTGATCACTCTTAATCTGTAATTTTTAAGAAGAAACTCCAATTTATTAATTAATAGTTAAATGAGCTTTTAAATAAAATTAGAACTAATTGGACTCTAAAAACAAATGTGTTAAAATTTATCCTTAAGGTTATAACTTAAAGGGTTTTAAAAACCTATAAAGAGACTAGATGCTACCTTTAGACACAATTTCAGCTCTTCCTAAACTCGAACCAAAGTCAAAAGGAAAACCTCGTCCACGGAAGAAAAAACCTCGAGAAATTGCAATTATTACTGAATGCTGTACGGGTTGTGCAGGTTCTCCTGCATGTGTCCCTTACTGCCCGGTGCCTGATTGTATGTTTTGGGTTCCTGACGAAGACCATCCTCCTTTTGGACATATTGAAGTTGACCCTTTTCTTTGCATTGGTTGCAAAAAATGTACGACGACAGGCCCTGATGATACGTTCTTAGATGGCTGCCCTTGGGATGCTATTGAGATGAGACCTTCTGAACAGGTTGAAGCTGTGGTAGGAGAATTCGAGGTACCAAATTAGTAAGTAATTTTACCTTTGATAGAATTGATGCTTAAGAAAGCTTGCTCTTGCACTCGCCTTGACAATTGGGAATTCGGTGTAAGGAATCGTTTGATAACTTCCAGATCCTTTTTTTCACCAATAAAGTACATAGCTCTCAAAGCTTCCCAAACTTGTTCTTCAGTAGGAGAAAGTAATAGTATTGGTTGACCTGCCAAAACGGCTTGTCCATCCTGCAATATTCTCTCCTTTACATAACCGGGAACAATGCTGCGTACTGTTATCCATTCCTTCCCATCTGTTTCAATTCGAGCGACCATGGCACCCGAACGAACGGGATCTTCTTTATCCAGACGGTACTGAAGTCTTCCATCAGATGGTGCAGCAATTTCATGATCAAGTAACATCCCACGGATTACCTTAAGTCCTGTTAAATCCTGAAATCGAACTAGTGATAAAGCTGCATTTCGACGTACCAAAGGATAGGCATCTTGAAGAAGGTTTACTAGATATTCCTGAAAATTATAACGCCCATCTCCCTGACCCATTAGCCAAGCAACTGTCATCCGAACTTCTGGTATTGGATGGTCAACCAACTGTTTAACTGCAGGAAACCAAACTGCAGCTGAAGATAGATCCGAAGCGGCTATTTTCTCTGAAAGTTGCGTTAGGGCGTGTTGAATTTTTCGGGGCTTAGCACCTATATCCAAACTCTTTTTCAGCTCCTTATCATCCATCACACGACCAAACCACGTCTGCTGCCAAAAAAGAAATGGGACTAAAATAGTCAGAAAGACAAACAACACTGCCAAAAGACTCGTACCCAATCCAAGACTATAACGACTTGATTTATCCATCATATTCTACTTCTTGCAATATAAGGGACTATTCACAAATAAAGCATGCAGTACACAATCACACCTGTGATTGAAACATAAATCCAAATTGGTAATGTCCAACGCGCTATATCTTTGTGCTGCTCAAATCTCTTTTTCCATGCTAAGTATAGGGTCCTAATCGCTAAGGGTAGGATCACAATAGCTAATACAATATGACTGAACAAAATAATAAAATAGAGTCTCCGAACCCATCCAGAACCTGTATATGGAACCGATCCGACTTGAAAATGGTAAACCAGGTAGGAAAGGAGAAAAAGAGTAGAAAAACTAAAAGCCGCCAGCATGCAATTTTTATGTGCACCTATGCGTTTTTCCCTAATAAAATAGTATCCTAGAACTAAAAAGAAAGCACTGGTGGCATTTAGTGTCGCATTGACGGTGGGAAAATCCATAAAGAACGAACAGTGGGGTACTAATTAGAGAAAGAACTTTTGAAATTAAAATCTTTTAGGATCAATGGATTACTGACTAGTCTAAAGACCGTCTTCATTTCAAGTTTAGAACTCTTAGTAATATCTATTTTTCAATGCCTTCACTATCACTTTGAGAAAAATCTGCTAAATTCTTCACTACGTAAATTCCAGTAGCAGTTGAGAAAAAAGATTAAAGCTAAAACCAGACAGGTGATAGCTACAAACAGACCATCAAGGGACATTAAATCATGACTGATAGCCAACCAACCTACCGCTGCCAAGCAGCCACCACCTAATAGAAAGTTCATAATTAGTGAGAATACTATTTCTACCATCTCATTATCTCCTCATCAAACCTAGAAGTACGCTTCAAGAAAAAATCACTCTCTCTATCTTCCTAAACCCCAGAAGCAATATTTTCCTTGTTAACATGACCGGAAATAATACAAATGCTGGGATTCTTTTGAGCAAGACTTCATCATTGCTATTGACTAATCCTTCTGGCTTGCCGAACGTCGAAATGCATAAATCAAGATAGTACTCATTATTCCCACTGGGGGTGCTAGCAAAAAAATAATTGCTCGGTTTAGTGCCTGGATTCCTAACTCAGATTGAGCTGCTGCAGTACTCTGACACATTGAGCATGCCTGGGCAAAAGATTCCATTGGCCAGAAGAGAAAAAGAAAAAAGGCAGGAAAGAGAAAACTTATTGTATAGGACAACCAGCAAAAAAACCTAGTGGTCACAACTGTCAAGAATTTTTCCATTGTTCTTTAAAGACCTAAATCTAATATTCGAAGGCTATCTGCAAAAAATACAGCCATTAGGGAAATCGTTATTATCAGTGCTGGCATCAATGTTAGAACCAAACTCCTCTTTTCAAACCTTAGATGCATGAAATAGGCGATAATCAAGGCTGCCTTCACAATAGAGAAGCCCATCAAGAGTGTCAGCATTAATACGAGCCCAACCTGAACATAGGCTAGAAAAACCTCAACGGCAGTCAAGACAAGTAACCAAGTCCAAACCGTTAGTACTAAACGGTTAGACATTGGGCCATGTGTACTATGAATGTTATCGTTGCTCAAGGATCCCCCTCCAAAAATAGTATTTACTGTTCTTAATTCATCTTTACTGATAACAAATAAACTAAGGGAAAAACAAACATCCACACCAAATCCACAAAATGCCAATACAAACCACAAACCTCAACATGATCTGAGTTAAATTTCTTCTTTGAAAAACCCCAAGCAATAACAAGAAGATAAACCACTCCTGTGAATACATGGAACATATGCAACCCTGTTAGTCCAAAAAAAGTCGCCCCAAATAAAGGGGTGCCCCAAGGGTTTTTAGTCAATGTAACTCCTTCATGAATTAATCCAGCCCATTCTTGACCATGCAAAATCATAAATATTATGCCACCTAAAGCTGTAAACAGTGTCCACAGCACTGTCCATTTTCGGTCATCCCTTTGAGCTGCATTTACCCCAAGCACCATAGTCAAACTGCTGGAAAGAAGGACAAAAGTCATCAAAGAAGCCATAGCTATGGTTGGCCACAAGTGAAAAGGCATAGGCCATTCCGGAGTTGCCACCCTTAAATAGGCATAGGCAATAAGAAGCCCTGAAAATGTAAGTGCATCGGAAACTATAAACAACCACATTCCCAACTTGATATGGGGGATTGAGTAGGGAAGAGTTCCTCCACCCCATTCCTGTAATCTAGCTTCTTCCATACTGGAGTCTGACATCCAAACTTACCTCCAAAAAAATAATAAGATCAAAAGATAAATCCATAACCCATCCATAAAATGCCAATAAAGGGCAGTGCTACTTAAAACTGCATCCTCCTGAGTTAGAGTCGAGGGAAATAGCCAAGACCTAACCGTCAAGTAAAGTAATGCTAAAATTCCTCCAAACAAATGTAAACCATGAACACCAGTCAAAAGATAAAAAAAAGAACT
The DNA here is from genome assembly GCA_964462735.1 of uncultured Acidobacteriota bacterium. GTDB lineage: Bacteria > Acidobacteriota > Terriglobia > Versatilivoradales > Versatilivoraceae > JAKUNG01. Next base: position 26,315 of record CAYWYX010000015.1, read on the forward strand.
GTGAGGATTCCCTGCAAGGTAAATACCCTGATTCATCAGTAGCTTCCAAGTCCAGAGTTGCCCTGCAAGAAAAGTTATTCCTAGTAAACATGTAACTGTTATCCAGTACTTTAATTCAGTTGCCTTAGTGGCACGACGCCCTAGTTCTACAGTTAGACTACTAGCTAATAAGACAAGAGTATTAATCCAAAGAAAGTTTGGAGGGTTAATTGGTTGCCATAAATTGTTCGTTCCTCGCCCCAAGATATAAGCACTCGTAAAACCAGTAAACATCATCGAGATTGAAGCTAAGGCTAACCACATCCCAATCCTATAGTTCCTCTTGCGGGACTGAGTCACACCTCCCTCATTAGAGTAGTAACTAGCTTGATCACCTTCTTTGCTACTAACCAGACTGCTTCCCATCCTTGAAATGACCTTTCTGAGTCGTTTTAGTTATTAACTTTTACCCAAATATAGGCTAACAAACAAATCTTTCTACCCCCATTAAGAATGGCACTACTTATTCTTTTCAATTGGTGGGTCTGTTTGCATCACAAAGTCTCTTGGAGAGCCAGGCACTCCATACTCATAAGGGTCATGATGAACTACGGGAATTTTACCAGCAAAATTATCATGAGGAGGAGGTGAAGGAATAGTCCATTCCAACGTAGTACTCTCCCAAGGGTTTTCAGAAGCTTTCTTTCCTTTGAACATACTCCAGAACAAGTTCACCAGAAAAATTACCTGTGCCGCTGCTGTGATGAAAGCAGCAATTGAAACAAATTCCTGATAGGACTGAAGTGGTTCTAGGAACTTAAACTCTGTCGATTGAGCGTAGCGCCTCAGGCCACCCATAATACCCATAAGATGCATTGGTATAAAAATTGCATTAACTCCAATGAAGGTTATCCAAAAGTGGAATTTACCCCACCATTCGTTAAGCATGCGACCAAACATTTTAGGAAACCAATAATAAGTTCCCCCAAAAATTCCAAATAAAGCTGCAACCCCCATAATCATATGGAAATGCGCCACTGGAAAATAAGTGTCATGCAACTGAACATCAATTGAAGTCTGACCTAGAAAAAGTCCTGTAATTCCTCCAGAAACAAAAAGGGAAACGAACCCGATTGCATAAAGCATGGCTGTTGTGAATCGAATTTTACCTCCCCAAAGAGTACCCAACCAGTTAAAAGTCTTGATGGCTGAAGGAACCCCAATCGTTAGGGTAATAACAGAAAAAATCAAGGCCGAAAGTGGGCTCAACCCACTTATAAACATATGATGACCCCATACAAAAAACCCTAATAAACCTATCGCGAAAATAGCCACAACCATAGCACGATAACCAAATATAGGCTTACGAGCAAAAGTGGATAATAGCTGAGAAGTTACCCCCATTCCAGGAAGGATGGCGATATAGACCTCTGGATGTCCAAAAAACCAAAAAAGATGTTGCCACAGAATTGGTGATCCTCCAGAGTGCTCAATTATGGTGTCACTCACCACTAAGCCCCCTGGGATAAAGAAACTCGTACCTCCTAAACGATCCAAAAGTAATAAAATTCCACCAGCTAGGAGAACTGGAAATGACAACAGGGCTAGAATAGCAGTAGTAAACCAAGTCCACACCGTGAGAGGCATTTTCATTAACGTCATTCCTTTAGCACGCATATTGAGAACCGTTGTTATAAAATTGAGCGCTCCCAGTAAAGATGCTAGGCAGAATAGGGCAATACTTATGATCCAGAGGTTTTGGCCCGCTCCCAATCCAGGTCCTGCTATTTCACCGAGGGCACTCAAGGGCGCATAAGCGGTCCAACCTGAAATAGGAGCACCTCCAACAACAAAAAACGCCGCTACCATCACCCCCATGCTCACAAAAGTCACCCAAAATGAGAGCATATTCAATACAGGGAAAGCCATATCATGAGCACCAATTTGGATTGGAAGAAAATAATTGCCAAATCCACCCTGTGGAGCAGTTGTTAAAACAAAGAACACCATTATTGTTCCATGCATAGTCATTAAGGCTAAATAGAACTCTGGTGTCATTGGTCCACCATCAAAGCCTATAGGAAATATCTTCTCTAAAAGGGGCCATGATTCATTAGGCCAAGCAAGCCGCAATCGCATAAGAACTGATAACCCAAGACCTATAAACACAGCTATTAGTGCTAGGAAATAATATTGGATGCCAATGATCTTATGATCAACACTAAATATCCACTTTCGAAGAAAAGTGGTAGGTTCGGCATGAACCTCTGGATTTCCTGAATCAGACATAAACTTTCTCCCTATTCCTAATTCATTAATTCAAAAAAGCCTTAAGATATTGATACAATTGAAACTCAGTACTCGGACATTTCTTTCAGCCAACCCTCAAAATCCTCACTAGACTTAACCATGAGAAAGCCTCTCATCTTATAATGTTGTATTCCACATAACTCTGCACAAGCAATTTCATACTCCCCAATTTTGAGAGCTTTAAAGTGACTTGAAATTGCCATTCCTGGAGTTGTATCCTGTTTAAAACGGAGGGCTGGAACAAAAAAACTGTGGGTTACATCTTTGGAACGTAAAGTAATTTGAACATCTCGGTTAACTGGAATTGCCATTCGATTGAGAGTTACTATATCATCTTCAGAAGCAGGGTCCTTTGGATCAACTCCTACCGGATTTAGTTGGTCATTAATCAATTGGGGAATTGTTCTTCCAAACTGACCATCAGCTCCCGGATAGCGAATATTCCAGGCAAACTGCTGTGCCGTTACTTCAACCTTGACGGCTCCTTCCGGTATCCCCTGCAAATGCAGCTGGGCCCAAACCTTTTGACCCATTATTGCCAGAGTAACAAAAACCACTGCGGTAACCACTGTGGCTATAACTTCTAATTTGGTATTGCCATGGGTATAAGTTACTTCTTTATGTGCCGAACTTCGATACCGCCAAACATAGTAACCAAGGACAACCTGGGCTAAGGTAAATGCAACACCCACAACAATCAGGGTATAGAAAAATTGATCGTCAATCGCACCTCCATGCTCAGAAACCTGGGGTGGAAACCAACCCATTTGTCCTGAAAATAAGTAGATAGTCGCCAGCACAATAAGCCAAATAGTAACTGCAAAACTAATCGCCATAAACCGATCTCCTTAAATACCTGTCCCCTAACTAAACAAAACTAAATTATCTCAATTTAAACAGTATTCCTATTAAGAACCATTACCGCATAAAGCACCGGAAGGTAGACCACGGTAACATGCAGTAAAATTCTAGCCTGCTCCTTGGTACGTTGGCAATATGCTTTATAAGCAAAATAAAGAAAAGCAGTTCCAAGAATCAGTGCAACAAACAGATACAAGGTCCCAGCCATTTTGAACCAGTAAGGCACTAGGCTCACTAAAATTAAGGCAAATGAATAAACTAGGACCTGCCGGAATATTACATTTCCATGAGGGTCATTAACAGGAAGCATTCGCATGCCGGCTCTAGCGTAATCTTCTTGATACATCCACGCAATAGCCAAAAAATGTGGAAACTGCCAAAGAAATAAAAAGGTATAAAGTGACACTGCCTCTATCGAAATAGAAGCGGTTGCAGCCGTCCAACCAATTAAAACAGGTGCCGCTCCAGGAAAAGCTCCAATAAAAGTACACCAACTAGACCTTGTTTTTAAAGGGGTATAAATCATTAAGTAAACTAGACAGGAAGCAAATCCAAAAAAACTACTCAACAAATTAACTTTTAACATTAAATAGGTTACTCCAGCCAACACAAATAATACACCTAGGCTGTGTCCCTCTATCGGTGACAAAAGTCCAGCTGGTAAAGGCCTTTGGGCGGTCCGGCGCATTTTAGAATCTTCAACTCTTTCTAGGCAATGATTTAGTGCAGCAGTACCAGCCGATAACAAAAAAACCCCAAGTAAGAGGTGGATTAGCCCTAGGGTACTGAAGGAAGGAGAACCCATCACAAATCCTAAAGCAGTTGCAACCAAAACCAAGAAAGTTACTTCAGGTTTAGCCAATTCTAGGTAAAGCGCCATCCTTGATCTTTTCTTCCTTAGAAACATTAAATCATCCTTCGTCTGGCCACGGTTCGATTTGAGTCCAAGAGGTACTGGAACCGAAGAGGCTTCAGCATTAACAATTTCACTGGCTCTAAAAATTTTACTAGCCATTTTCATTCTTTTAGACCGTTTTAACCCCTAACTGAGAAGAAACTTGATACTGGATTGGGATAATTCTATAAGATTCAAAAATGATTATTACACTGTTTGCTAAAACAAGAGCACCTAAGGCAACATGGGCAGTGGAAATAACCACCAACGAAAACTCAGGCTGTACAGCATTCGTGTTTATTAACCGAAGCACTAAAGAACCAATTCCTAGAAAAACCTGCACCAAAACCAGGACACCCATCAACTTGACTGGACGAATTAAATTAAA
>CAYWYX010000015.1:30847-36893 GCA_964462735.1 uncultured Acidobacteriota bacterium
GAAATTGATGCTGGCAAATACCAAAGTACTGTGACCCCACCTAAGATACCTTGAGTAATAACAACACTCAATGAAAGTAGTCCCAATCTTCGAACAAATTGACGAGAATCCTTCTTCCAAATCCACACAGCTAAAACAATAGTTAAGAAACCCACAAAGGCAGCAACCAAGCGATGCCCATGCTCATAGCGGATGTTGCCAACCCATGGCGGGTTTAAAGAGCCATAGGAAAGCGGCCAATCCGGTACAGAAAGACCTGCATCATTCCCAGTTACCAAAGCCCCTACAACAATCAATAGAAATGTAAAACTAGCGGTAATAATAGCAAAGTAATGATATCCCATATCAATGTCACTACTCGCTTGAAATGAATGAATCATCAGAAATTAAACAAAGCTCTACTTCCTAATCAGTGAAACCAGATAGTAAAAGTAATAGTCTAACCCTGAAAGGGAGAACCATTTAGCAATCTTCAATTTTTAGGAAGCTTGTTTTAGAGTAAAATCAAGTTCCTTGGTATCACTAGCAGATAATGTAACTTCATGACTAGTAGTACCTTTCTTGAGAAGTTCGTGCCATGCACTGATGGTATATTCACCAGGGGGTAGCCCTTTTATCTCGAAAGAACCATCTTCACCAGTTATGGCAAAAAATGGATGCTTAAGAACTCCAATATAACTTTTCATCCAAGGATGGACATTACACTTCACCCCGATCATTACTTCTTCGCGGGGAAACTTTTTTATCTTTGGAGGTATTCCTGGTGCCATAGACACATTCCATTCCCTATTATTTTTAGGGAGCGGATGAATATTGTGAGTTGTTGGATCACTATTGAGAATTTGAATGGGTTGATTGGCCTGAACACCGATCATATGTGGAATATATACGCAACCCTTTTGGTCAATCACCGCAGGTTTTGTAGGTGTCTCAAAAACTTTACCTTCTAGACCCTTTTGCACATAAACAAAAACATGCCTGAGGGTCTTGTTCTCATTAGGGACTACGACGTTTGAATAAACTGGTTTTTTGTGGAGAGCTGCACAACTCGGTTCGGCATTCATATTCAGTCTCCTAACCTTAGGCAGATCACCCTCGAATAAAACTTTACCTTTAACAGTAGCAGCTGTAGCCGGGTCAATTGTAGTATACTCTTCAGCAGAAGCAGTTTCTTCAGCCTTTTCGGCAACGTCTACTTCTCCACCTCCACAACCGACAACTGATGACATCAACAATGCACTCACCAGACATAACAAATATTTCTTTATACCCATGGTAAAACCTCTCTAAATATCCAGATATAACACTAATTAAACTCTAAGGCAGGAATTCCAAAAAACAAAAGGGCTACTATCTAACAGGGCTAGTAACATAGCATTTCTATTTCTGAAATACGAGAAAGAAGATTATCAACGACCAGCTACTTTAGTAGCCACAGATGGCAATCTAGAAATTAGACGACGCTGTTCTGCAGACGTTAGCTGAAACATATAGCGAACTAACAGTTCAGCATGATCCTTGGAATAATTTCTAAAGCCATCTGGCAAAGGCCCTGCAAATACCCACCGGTCTCCTTCTCGCCGAAATAGTCCGGAAGGCATGGATGTACCCGGAGCCATCATTTCAGGCATGACCATCCAACGCTCTGTCCATCCAGGCTTTAACCTTTCTTTGGCCAACAAGAAATTTGGTGCAGTGGCATTTTGATCATGACTTGGATTCCCTGTTGCATGGCATTTAAGACAAGGTGCTGCCTTGGAAGTAAACAGCCTTCGTGCCATTTCCCGTTCCTGCTTGCTCAGAGGCTCCATTTCAGTTGGGATATATGGTCTATTCTGGGAAGCCAGCGATTCAAAAAAGCGAACAATCTTTCGAATCTCACCATCCGATAAATAGAACGTTGGCATACGTACCTGGAGATATTCTCGAACTCCATTACGGGCATTATTATTCGGGTGCATCGCGGGATTTTTTAAAAAGCTTGCTAACCAGTTAGGACTCACTCTCGCTCCTTCACCTACTAAGGTTGGAGGAAGTTTCTCTTTCCCATCACCCTGATATCGTTCCATTCCAGACAGAATTGAATCTTGACCAGGCCGAATCTGGTGACAACCCATACAGTTGTATTTTTTCACCAGCCACCAGCCATCCCGAATGTCTTGACTACGAGTGTCAGGTTCAAAAAAGAAATGTGACGGCAACGTTGAGTCAACGCTACCCAGTAGAAAAGTAGTAACTGCCGTGATTTCTTCTGGTTCTAACTTAAAATCTGGCATTCTAAGCTTTTCCATTGGAGCCTTGATTTTACCTTGGTCAAAAATAGCTGGATTTTTTAACTTGCGCTCAAAAAACCCTTTATGGTTATACCATCCTTCATGTTCGGCATCGTGAGTTAACAGGGCAAAGTCAAGTCGTTCTATTGGCTTACTACCTTCCTTCGTTAATTCAGTCCCGATTCGTTGCTCCTCCTCAAACCCAGCAATCTCATGACAACCGGCACAACCAAAATGTTGAACCAAGGCTCGACCCTCTTCCTTTAGCTGAGGATCATCTAAATAGTCAACCGTAGGGTAAGTTTGTTTTAGCACTCCCGGTTCTCTTTTGAGACTCATTAGATAACTAGCAACATCTCGGGCCTCTTGTAGAGTCAACCTTAAGTTTGGCATAACTGTCATCTGCTGTACTTGAAGTTCGTGACCATCATTAGGACAAACACTATTTTCCAAGTCAAAAACAAAAGGTAATCCATGTTTCGCATAATCTTCGGGGCCTAGGTCACGTTTTTCATAAGCACAATAGGGCCGGGTCCGTTCACGAGGATTGTGAATCCAGCGAACCAAGTAGTTGTAGTGATCCTTTTCCCCAACCCTAGATAAATTAGCTGCAAAAACACCACCTTGTTCCAGGTCTCCTTCACCTATAGCATGACACCCGAGACAACCACGAGTTTCTAATAATTCCTGTCCTCGAACAGAATTTCCAGATGGTTGCTTTGGTAATTTTCCATTAACCCCCGACTGCCAAATAAAAGCAGAAATAGCATTGTTTTGCTGCTCACTTAAACGAAATGCAGGCATTTTGGTGCCTGGCCTGTAGGCATGTGGGTTGTCTAACCAAACTGGAAGCCACTCTTTACGGATCTTAACTTTCACTTCTTTTAAACTCGGTCCAACCTTCTTCCGTTCCTGAAATAAATGCTTTGACTGAAAATTTAACTGCTCCACTTCATGATCCGAATTAGTAATTTTTTGTCTAAGGGCATTTGCCTGGGCATAAAGACGGTTAGCTTCATCATTACTCTCAGCATTGTCTCCCGCTTCGTCATCTCGAATAATATTTTTTTCCATTTCTTTACGTTCAATTTCAAGCTGATGGATAGTTGACTGGACTTGTGTCAAAGCCTCAGATTCTGTGTCAAAACCTTCAAATCTATGGCATCCCCGACAACCCTGGTTATAAAAAATATCCTTTCCTTGATTTAAAATATCAGCGTGTTCTAGAACCAAATCTTTGCTGTGGCACTGATGGCAACCTGCTTCACTATTTTCTCGGTGAAATAATGGCCACAACCAGTGCTTATAGCGTCCATGCCCTTTATTAACACCAGTAGTAGCACGACCATTACCATTGTGACAGGTTGAACACCCAAAACGTTCTGGATTATGGATCTTGAGAAGATCTCTATTAGGATGGCTGGTAAAAGCAGCCTCACCACCCATATCCGCCTTAGTTAAGGTTAATGGTTCTCTGATTCCTAGGTGACAGGATTCGCAACGATCTACTAAATCAACCTCAGCAATATGAATCTGTTTAATCTCCGACACAAAGGTTTTCATCTTGCTCTGTAGTCCTTCAATTTGAGAAGGACTTAAGCCTGACAACTGATCTTTAAAAAAGGTATCCCTCTTCTCTCTCAGTTCACTGGTGGGTCTAATTAATTCAGCTCTTTCCCTTCCCAGATCCCCTTTTCGTTTTTGAAGATGGTTGAATTCCTCTTCCAATTCAGAAAAGTTGAATTTCTCGATCTTCATAACTTGCTTGTTTGACGACCCATTGGATGGGAGAGTTAGGCTAATTTCTCTAGCCTTGATAGATTCTATCTCTTCGTTTAAACGATCCTTTTCTTTCTGACGAGACGCTGTCTCTGAAAGGTAAACTAGAGCAGCAATTTCACTTCGAACAATAGCAAAAGGCTCCGTTATAATTGCTAAACGTCTTCCTATTATTGAATTTGTCTCGCGATCAATTTCAGACAGTTGTGGGCTAATTGATTCTTCAGCTTTTTTTATAGCCCTGTTTAACTCTTCATACCCAGTGTCTTGCAAAACTTTTTTTTCTTCCTTTGCCTGAGCTGGTTTGATGCTTGCTAAATGACGGCTGTAGAGGGCCACAAAGCGTTTCTGATAGCTCTTCCAGGGTCTAAGGGTGTATGCCTCGTCGTAAACAGACCACAAAAGAGACAAGACCATTAAGACGGATGAAACTAAGAGAATACCGCCCAAAGATTTACTGACAACTGGATCTTTTTCGGTAGGGAGTTGTTCTGCCAACGATTTCTCCTAAAAATAAAAATCTAAATATTAAACCAAGGTGTTATCCAGACATACTTAATACGAAACAGCAGTCGAGCCAGGATCTTGGCAGGCAAAAGCATCATCGATACCAAGAAAATTTGCAGGGTGACATATTGAATCAAGGTCATACGTTCATAAATCTTTCGATTAAATTCGTTCATAGTAAACAATTTATGAACTACAAACACCATCAATAAGGTATATAAACCAAATACAGCACCACCAAAGAGACTCTTACCCATCATGGTTGTTATTCCAAACATATCGGGTAAATCTCGATTAACTTCAAAAATCACCTTGTTGTGGTCCCAAGTTTGACCAGGCCAAAACCAAATCCAACCTGGGCCGCGTATAAAGGTTCCAATAACAACCATTGATAGCCACAAGACGATAAAGCCAAAGCAGAAGGCCAAGATGGCAAACTTTCGCTGTTTAAAAGTGTAATATCCGTTCCCTAAAGGATTTGCATCCATATAGGGAATCACCATAAGACCGACAAGAATCAAGGTGGGTAATACAACCCCAGCCATCCAAGGATCAAAATAAACAAGCATTTCCTGTAATCCTAAGAAATACCATGGTGCTTTTGATGGATTCATTGTCAGAGAAGGGTTAGCAGGTGCTTCTAACGGGGCATCCAAAGTAATTGACCATACCATCAGGATAAAGGTGACAATAATGGTTACTAAGAACTCTATACGAAGGAGGTAGGGCCAAACAAAAACTTCTCGATCCCAACCTTCTTTCCAAGGCTGAGTTTTGCGGTGGTGGGTTTTAGCTAGTTCCGGATCAGCCTCTAATTGATCAATCAGCCGATCATTTTTGAAGGATTGCCTCAATCCATACCAAGCATAAAAAGGTACAACTACTATTAACAACGTAATAGGTACATTATCAGGCAAAGTTGCTATTTGCCAGAGTTGAGCCCAATCCACTCAGTTCCTCCTATAAATCAACACTTTTGTTAAATAATTACCAAAGACTTCATACTTATCCTTAAAGCTTCAAGGTTGATAAACCTAGATCTAAAACCTTCTCTCTTCTTTGATCTCTGAAGCAAGCACTACAGGGGCTGGCCCAGAAATCCCACCATCTTTACGGACTCTCCAAAAATGCACGGCCATAAAAATTCCAACTATTAAGGGAATGGCAATACAGTGCCAGATATAGGCCCTGAGGAGAGCATTAGAATCTACAATCGACCCTCCCAGAAGAGCAAATCGTACGTCGTTGTATGCAGTCATTCCCATTTCAGGCCCTAAAGGGCCTTCAGAACCTAACAGTGGAGTAGCACGAGCCATATTGGTACCCACTGTAACTGCCCAAAATCCCAATTGATCATCGGGCAATAAATAACCTGTAAATGACAGTAACATAGTGAGCAGCATCAAAATGACCCCGACCATCCAGTTAAATTCTCGTGGTTTTTTATAGGAACCAGTGAGAAAAACTCTAAACATGTGCAACCAAAC
>CAYWYX010000016.1:0-20001 GCA_964462735.1 uncultured Acidobacteriota bacterium
CCAACCTACAGAAAAAGAAGCTAGATTCGAAAAGAATATTGTGGTCCAGGGATGGAAAGGAAAGCTTAGGTGTTCTATTAGTTTGTTGAACAAACCCATTTTAAGGGAAGGATCCATATTACTGAAAATTTCGTCAAGAAGTGCCCAAACTGAAATTAAAATACCGAATCCTAAGCCTATATATACTCCAAATGTATTTGCTTTAGGGATAAAGAAAGCTAAGAGAAATACTCCAAAGAGTCCTCCTCCTAAGATAGAAAAAACGGTAAAACTGAACTGCAGAGCTTGTTCTACACCCATCAACAGAAGCAGTCCTACTGCAATTCCAAGTAGTCCCCAACCAAATGAGAATATTCTTCCAAGTTTCAGTTGAATTTGATCGCTTGTTTGGGGTCTGAAATGAAGAAAAAGATCTTTAACTGTAACCATAGCCATGCCATTAATCATGGTATCAAGACTGGACATAGCAGCAGCACACATACCTGCTAAGATAAAACCAGTGGCGCCTTTAGGTAAGTGGGTGGCAACAAAATAAGGAAATACTTGAGTCTCACTAGCGGCAATCTCTCTTGGTAACTCGTTAGGATGAAGTGAGTAATAAGAATATAGTAGACTTCCAATAAGCATGAATACATTCCACGTTACAACAGAACCAATTGCTCCCAACCAAATGGCTTTTTGAGCTTGCTTAGTGGTTTTAGATGCAAGATACTTTTGTACAGAGTCTTGGTGAACAACATAGCCATCAGCACCACCGACTAAACCGTAGAGAATAGTAACTAGAATTGACATTTCACCTAAGTTTAAAGACCAATTGGCTAATCTGAATTTATCTGAATCGTGAGCAATCTGGAGTAGTTGACCACCTCCATCGGGTCCAAACCATAAAATCCATAGACAAATGAGCCCTCCTCCAAATAGTGTTACTGATTGAAGGACATCAGTCCAAATAACTGCTTCTAATCCCCCTACAATTGTATAGACCAGAGCGATCAATCCACTAATAAGAATAATCCAATAGGGATCCCATCCAGTCATAGCACCAATAGCTTTTCCCATCAGGAAAAGCACAAAACCGGATCTAAACAATCGAGTGATTAAATAAAAAAATGAGGCATAGAAACGGATACCATAACCGAAACGATTTTCTAAGAATTCATAGGCACTCATCTTGATTTTTTTACGGTAAATGGGAATTACAACCAATGCGATGAAGACGACAAGGATTGGAAGCATTAAATTTGCTAAGTGGGGCCTCCAATCACCACCATAAGCTTGTCCCGGAAGAGCAATAAAAGTAGCAGTACTGATTGAGGTTCCAAAGAAGGAAAAGCCAACAGCCCACCATGGAATGGAACGACCCCCAATAAAGTAGTTTTCGGTGTTAGTTTGGTGTCGGGCTAGTTTTGTTCCAGTCCAAGCAATTATGAAAAGATACAAACTTAAAATTATCCAATCAAAATTAGCCATTATCAGTATTCAAATAGAAATAAAAAGAAAATGTTTGGGGTTTAAGATAGTGAATGTGATTAAATCAAAATTTTTTAAACGGTCTTTAATATTCTGGATTACCAAAGTACAACGAGTGTTAGATAGGCAATGATCACTAAAAACAACCCACTCCAAATAGAGGGTTGAAGGTACCATTGTAATCCCTTACTGGAAACTGAGAAGGGGTATTTAGAAACCGGACCAAGTGATTGCCTTGTTTCTTCCAACCATGTACCTTGGATTGCTGAGATGGGGACTGGAACTGTATGGGGCTCTGTCGACCTGTGAAGCCTTTGAATTCCTGAAGTTAAACCGGTTAACTCTTTTTCAGAAGCCCATCCCCAGATTAAACTAAACGCTAACATTGATATAGCGGTGACAAGGGGACTCCACAAATAGGCCCACCAAGTATTAGTCCACCACAGAGGCAGAGGCCATCCCCAGGTATCTCCTAGCAGTGAACTGACACCATAACTAATTCCAAATAATAGTCCAATATTACCAGTCCTGCGGTTTACAGGTGTCAGAGTACCCATTAGGTAGATAGTAAACAAGGGTATGACTGCCACACTGGTAATTCTCAGATAAAAACGTACCATTCCTTCCTGAAGAAAGGGTATATAAATCGATGAAGCTGCTATTATTAAAGGTGTAGCCCAGCGAGCGACATTAAGATAGTGAGTGTCATTACGATTTTTGATTAAAAATCGAGCATAGATGTCTCTGGTAAAAACGGCTGCTAGTGCAGAGCCAATTGAATCATAGGTTGAAATTCCACCGGCCAGAACCCCAGCTACGACTATACCTACCAATCCAGGTCCTAGATATTGCTGAACAAGTCGAGGATAAATTTCGTCGGGCACTGTAAGATCGGGAAGAACAGCTTTGCCTAAAATTCCCAGGGTGATGTTAAACCACATTAATCCAGCAGTAATAATGCTGGCTAATAAAGCAGCTGTTTTTAAATCCCATTCAGACCGAGCAGCTAATAAACGCATGGCCTGAGAGTGATTGACTACACAATAAGCTGTAAGTGTAATTACCCAGCCGAAAATAATTAAAGGAGCAGGTACTCCTGGTTCTTTTCGACCAATATGTAACATGGATTCAGCCATTTTTGAATCAATCTGATGGAGCCGAGTGTCTAGCCCTTCCCATCCACCAACTGTGTTCCATAATACTGTCCATAAAATCACTGATGCCAATAACATGATGATTGACTGTAAGGAATCGGTAGCTGCTACTGATTTAAGTCCACCAATTGATGTGTATATCGCTGCTGCTACTGCGATAATTACTACAATCCACCAACTAGCTTTTCCCCAGTTTGTTAGAATTGAAAAGGTTAGATATAAAGAAAATGCAATGTTAGCCAAAATGTTGGTTCGGTACTGAATTTGAATAAAGGAGCTTAACAGTCTGGCTGTGGGACCAAAACGATGTTCTAGGTATTCTGCGTTGGTAAACATATTGCCTCGGTAAAGAGGCAATAAGACAAAATAAGCAGCTAAAATCCAGCCAATTGGAAGACCTAACCACCACGTGGTCAAATTTGACAGACCAAAGGTATATGCTCCTCCAACAACCGCTACGTAATCACCACTATCGACAGCTGTTGCAAATAGTGACAGTCCGACCATCCACCAAGGTAAGGATTTTGCTGCCAGAAACCAATCGGAGGATTTGTTAGTTCCTCGAGACAGGTTTAGTCCATAACCAATGATTGCACCATTAATAGCAAGTACAATAATCCAATCCAGAAAGGTCATAGGTCAGGATTACTTGGATTGTTAAAAGAGGAACCTTTAACTCTCAATGAGAAGCCTCGTTTGACTAAAGTTTAATTAGTAGGGGAGAACTAATGAAAATTCATCATAATAGCTTGGTAGATATCCACTGCTTGAAGGACTTGGGAACATTCTACCCATTCGACCGCTCCATGAGCTTGGTCGATACTTCCAGGTCCAAGGACAATAGCAGGTATTCCAACAGCAGTAAATTTACTGGCATCTGTTCCATAAGGTACTCCAGTAATGGTTGAATTACCTATGACAGTCCGACTGGCATCTGAAGCTACTTGAACTATTCGAGAATCTTCAGGAGTTTCCATAGCTCCATCCAACAAGAAGGGATCTTCTAGTTTAACTTTTAAATCAGGATCTTTTGTCTGAGCACGAGATAGGATTTGCTCGAATATTGAAAGGGTTTGTTCAGCTATTTCACCAGGAATGACCCGTCTATCTATTTCAATGATGCATGAATCAGGTACAAAGTTAACTTGGGCGCCTCCACTAATTACTCCGATATTTAGTGTCGGTCCACCCGTTAAGGGGTGATCCTTTTCTTGAAAGGTTGGTGGGACCTCTCTTTCAATATCTGTGATTAATTGGGCCATCTTCACAATTGCATTGACTCCTAAGTAAGGTTTAGAACTGTGGGCAGCAATACCTTCTATATGGATTCTAAAACGTGCAACTCCCTTGTGAGCACGTATAACTGATAAATCGGTTGGTTCTGCAACCACTACGGCTTCTGCTTTTAAGTTCGCAGCGAGATCAAGTGCTCCTCTGAAGAGGTATTCTTCGTCAACTGCTCCAGCAAACTGAATTGTACAAGGGGGTTTTTCTCCACTTTCTTTAATCCGTTTCATCGCATGAAGCATTGCTACACCCCCAGCTTTGGTATCACATGAACCACGCCCATAAAGAAGTCCTTCACGAATATGAGGTTCAAAAGGTGGAATTGTCATTACACCAACGGAAGCTGTGTCCATATGGCACTCAAACAATAAAACCCTACTAGGATCTTGACCTTCTAAAGAAGCAACAATGTTATTTCGACCGGGTAAAACCTCATACTCTTGACAGGGCAATTCTATTTCTTTGAAAAACCTAGATATAAATTCAACCATCAAACACTCGCCGTGATCCCCACCAGGTAAATCAGAATTAACACTCTGAAGCGCTACTACATCTTGGAGAGTAGCCAATATATTGTTTTCACTACGAGTCCACAGTTGTTTCATGTTTAGTCCTTTTATTAGTTATTTCGTATTTTTCCAACTGAAATTAAATTTCATTTTTAATACGCACTTTTACTTCATAAAAACCATTAATTTGTCTCCTCCTGGAAATTATCAGTTGAAAACCTTATGACCTGATAACTCTAGGCACTCCTGACTCGATAAGCATTTGTCGGGTCTCTTCACGATATTGGTCTCTTATATCGCGAGTTGGTGGACGAGATCGGCTTGAAGGAAGACCTACTAATTCCATACAGAGTTTGTCAAGATAGCCATCACCTCCAGTGTATTCTTTTTCTATTTTCTGCCACAGTTTCATAAAGGGTTGGACAACTTTTAATAATTGATTCTGGACCTTGACATAATCTTTTTGGTTTAAGGACTCAATTAAATTTGCTCCCCATTCTGGCCAATAATTGCAAATGTGTACTTCAAAACCTCGTGCTCCTAAAATGTGACTGGCTACAAACTCCATCCGATTATCAATAATAGAGAACCTCGAGTTAAACAGCTGAATTACTCGTTCAAAAGTCATCCAGCCGATATCTGGACTTGACCACTTTAGTCCAACGACATTCGGAATATTAGTTAACTTATTAACCATTTCCAAAGAAACCCCAGTGCTAGTCCAAAAAGTGTTATAAACAATAATGGCTATGTCACTAGCATCAGCCGCCGCAGTTACATATTCTAAAAAGTCCTGTTCGCTATGATTAAAATAAAATGGACAGGAAACCTGAATATAGATAGCTCCTAAATCTCGGGCTGCTTTTGATAGCTGTATGAGTTCAGCAGTACTTGTAGTCTGAGCACCCATAGCTACGGGCACTTTTCCTTTTGTTGCTTCCACCACTGCCTTGGCTACATGAATTCGTTCTTCAAAAGTCATGGTGGAAAAATCACCAGCTGCACCTCCAACTAGGAAAACAGCGTTCCTGTCACTGAGTCCTCCATCAAGAAGAAAACTTACGTGCGATTGAATTCCGTCTATGTTTGGCGACAACTCTCGGTTATCCGAAAATTGAGTTGGGACGGTTACATAACATCCATGTAAATGTTGTCTAGCTTTTTCAAAGTCCATTGATGACTCACCTATTTTTTATGAGCATTTTGAAGTAGTCCATGCAAAACTATATCTTGGTTAAAGGTAATCATTTTTGTGAATTATAGCGTATCCATCTTTTAAAACTAGGTTTCAGATTCAGACATAAAATTAATCACTTCATTTCCTCTATCTCTTTAACTAACAAAGTCTAGAAAGATCATTGAGGAGTCAAGGGTCTTAATCGTTTCTCAGTTTTGTTGATAGGATGACTAAGTCCTTTTTTTCGCAATTTTTTTAAAAAGGAGTACCCGGTAGCTTGTTCACGAGCCCACTCCTTGGCAAATTGTCCGCTACGGATGCCTTTTAGAACTCTTCGCATTCTTTTCTTTATTTCTTGAGCAGGTAGGGTCTCATATCGAGAAAGTGAGCCGTATTGTGAAGTGGGTGAGTGATGGCGCATTTGTTTAAACATCCCTTCGGTGGCCATTTGACGAAAGATATCACCCGCTTCTCCTGAAGCATATAATTCAAAGGCTGCTAATTCAGGGGGCACTCCCTGTTCGACCAATACTTCGTATGACATTAAAATTGCTTGGTGGAGGATTGGCCAAAGAGCTTGTTCGCCAAAGAGATTGACGTCCGATTCATTCTCAAAAGTACATTCTAAAACACCAACACGTGTACAACCCACTGATTTTGCCAACGCTAATGCTATGGACTTGGCTTTCCCTGAAAAATCTTGCCCAACAGCGATGAAAGCAGGAACACCTTTTCCTAGGACAAAAGTTTCACGGACTGTAATTCCCATAGCTCTGGGAGACATCATTACAACATCAACATTCTTAGGTGGCTGAATGCATTTAAATCGGAAACCGTAGCTGCTGGCAAAATCTAGGACTTGCCCTGAATGGATGTGTGGCTGTATTTGCTTTTTATAAACTTGTTCCTGAATCTCATCTGGAATACCAATGATAAGGATGTCCGCTTTTTGAGTGATCTGGGAAATGTTTAGCACAGAAAAACCGTCTTGTTGGGCTTCTTTAAAGTATTTGTCCTGTCTATTACCTACAATTACTTGTAGTCCACTTTCCCGTATATTGAGAGCTTGGGCCCTCCCTTGATTTCCATATCCTATGACTCCAATTATTTTCTTTTTCAAAACCGTTAGACTGACATCTTTATCAAAGAAAATTTTCCGCATACAGTTACCCCCTTTGAATGTAGCCTGTTTTATTTCAATAGAACTTAGTTAGGAACGGTTGGATTTTTTTTCACCATTCATTAAACCAAAAACTAAACCCTGAATTTTGTGTTGTTCTGGTGGGGCAAAAAAATAGCTTGCTACCCAACCTATAATTACAGTAGGAATACAAGTAAAAGCCCCATACCATTGGCCACCAACCTTTGTCCAAGCTAGCCCTAGAGCTACTGAACCTGCTACCAAACCAATTAAAACTCCCGACGGATTAGCTCTTTTGGTAAAGATTCCTAGTAGGAAAATTCCTAGTAGTAAACCTAGAAACGTTCCGGACAAACTAATGATCAACTTATAGACCTCTGATTGTAGGTAGAGGATCAATACCGCTGACAGAATCCCTCCAGCTCCAAAAACTCCACACAGAACTCGGCTAAAACTTACATTCAGATGCCGATTAGACATCCAGTCAATAACAACTGTAGCAGTAAGTGCATTAATCCCAGAATCAATACTGCTCATTGCTGCAGCGAAAAGACCAGACAAAAGTAGTCCTAATAGTCCAACTTGAGCAAGTTCAGTTAGGACAAAATTTGGAAGGAGCTGATTTTCATGTACATTGGGAAATCCAGAGCCAGCAATAGTGCCAGCTGGTAGCCCTTGATGATAAAAGGCAAACAAGGTAGAACCCACCAAAAAGAAAATTAAACAAACTACAGCTGACATAATGCCATTGACAATGAGAGCCCGTTGAGCGTCCCGGATAGTTGGCATGGAGACATATCGTTGCACGGCTGTTAGTGTGACTGCATACCATGAGAAAAAAGCGAAAAGTCCGATAGAAAGGGAAGAATAAACGTTGTCGACTCCTGACATATCAAAGGTCAGATCAAACATTTCAAACTTGTTGTAAAGAAGCCCAAGGTTAATCATTTCAGACCATCCACCTTCAATTCGACCTAGTGCTAGCCAGAAGATGATTATCATCCCCCCACCCAAAGCAAAAGCTTGAAAAATATCCGTCCAGATAACCGCTTTAAAGCCGCCTAAGGCTGTATAAAAAGTAGCAAAGGCTCCAATTCCTACTAATAACCAGGCTGTTGTAGAAATATCTTCTGGCCCAAGTCCTAATAGTGGTTCAATAATATGACTGACGGCATAAAGAAGATTTCCCATCCAGGCAAAAGTATAAATCATGAACAAAAGGCTTCCGAAAAGTCTGATTGGGCGGTTGAAACGAAAATCAAGGTATTCGTAAGCACTGGAGACGCCAAGACGGTGATATAGTGGTACAAAGATCCAGCCAATTACCGGGACTACTAGGAAGGGAATGCTAATAATGGCAAAATAGATGTGATAGTTTCCTATTGCTGCCTGAGTAGGTAGACCGACGAAAGAATTGGAGCTGAAAAGCGAGGCGAAAATGGAAAGACCTATAGGTAACCAGGACATTTTTCTTCCACCTAGAAAAAAATCCTGATTAGAATGTTGATCTTTGGCAAACCAGACACCTAAAAAGATGACTGCTACCAAGTAGACAAGAAAAATGCCCCAGTCAATTGGACTCAAAGATACCATGTTAGGAGCTCCTATTGTTAAGTGTACCGATTGTAGGAAGGGAAACCGAATGAGTCAAGGAAACATCACATAGATGAAAAGGTTTCTTGAGATGGGGGGAAGGCTTCGCTACACTATTAATTCACTAATCGGATATGTCAGACGCTGAAACCTCAACCAATGTTTTGAGTTTTAGTAAAGTCAAATCGTTTTCTGATGGGTTGGTCCTTATCAGCAAGGCACTCATCTGTTAGTAACTATAGCTACTACTTTTGTTTTAGGGGTAAAAATCTGAGTGTAATGCAGGAACTCTGGGGGAATAACAACTATGGATAGAAATTCCTTATTAGGATGTTCTAAACGGAACTGGTTTGGCCAAAGTTGGTTTTTGATTGGTATTTTCTTGCTAATTTCTTGCTCAACATCCAAGAAAATTGAATCTGAATATCAAGTAATGAGTCTGAATAAAGGCAAGTGGACTTTTGTAGGAGGTGAATGGGAAGAGAGCGACAAAGGAATTTTTATTCCCCCGAGAAAGCCAACAAATGAACACTTGGCCTTTAACACTAGCGAGGCCTTTACCGATTTTGAGGCAGAATTTGAGTTTCGGTGGGAGATTCAAAATTCAGGAGCTGGTTTTATTTTTAGAGCTAAAAATGCCCGCCAATATTATATGGTCCATTTTCCTTGTACGGGACAGCAATATAGGGCAGAGCATTTTTGGGCAGCAATTTCAAAAGTTGATGAATCTGGCTGGGTTAGATTTTTGAGGATGGACATGGTCCATGGGGTGCCAAGTGAGATTGGCCTTTGGCATAAAGCTAAGTTAGTAGTTAAAGGATCAACTTTTCGACTTTGGGTAGATGGCAGGCCTCTTCCAGTGGTTGTAGATAGTTCATATTCTGGTCCAGGGTTTGTTGGATTAGAGAGTTATAATGCTCGAGATCCAGATCGTCTAACTGATGTGGGAGATCCTGTTACTAAGATTGGAGCTGGTAGCACTTTTAGAAAAGTGAAGATTCGAGGAAGGAAATTTCAGGGAGTTCATTGGGATCCAGAATCTAAGCCTTTAAAGAACTGGTTTTATCCACTACCGGAAACTTCCTACGGAAAATGGCAATATGCATCAAGTCTCGCCCGGTCTCCAAACGGAGATCTTCTTATGAAACTGATAGTTGCAAAAGAACATCTATCTAAAGATTCAGTGGCTGTTCTATTACGTTCTAAAGACAATGGACGTAATTGGTCCAAGCCTAAGAAATTACCAGGAATACTGAAGGGAGCTACTCTCTTTAATAATAGAGACGGACAACTTAAGATGTACATGATTCAATCTAGTCCGCCTTTTAAGATGTATACTTCCAGGTCAAATGACGATGGTAAGACATGGTCATCTGTTAAAGAAAATGGACAATTAAAGTTTAGTAAAAACCTGAACGTCAGAAATGCTCACATTGGAAAAATTTTAGAACTGCGAAGTGGTCAATTGATGCGCTTTGGATATACAGTAGGTGAAAACCAAAGTGTGCATGGCGCTATTAAGGAGGAAAAAGGGGTGCGTTATTGGGGACCAATCACGGAAGCAGATTTTAGTTTTTCAATTAGCTCTTTTGATGGAGGTAAGACCTGGTCAGACCCAGTGAATCTTAATGGTCCTAACCCCAGTCCTCAATACTTTATGGTTGCCAAGGAAACTGGTTCAGAAGTTTCTGCTGCTGAGACAAGACAGGGAAAAATTTTGGCATTGATTCGTTCTTATACTTCACCTTGGATGTGGGAAACTTGGTCCGAGGATAACGGAAAATCGTGGAGTCCAGCTGCAAGGGGGCCTTTTCCGATGTATGCAGCAACGAATTCCATGACATCTTCATCTTCAGGGGTGTTAGTTATTGCAGGGCGGCATCCTGGAGTGGGTGTTCAAGTTAGCCATGACGATGGAATGACCTGGCAGTGTACCCGAATTGATACACCCTTCTATGCAAATGGAGTGTCCTATGAAGTTGAGCCTGATGTTATTCTCTACATTTATGACGGAAAATATTCCGACCCTCGTGTTCGGAGTCAGCTCATTCGTGTAACTCCAAAAGGGATAAAACCAGTTAAGATTAACCAAAGTTAGAATTAAGAGGTTGAGTTTTTTTAGGGTTCTCTAGGGATATTATTTCTACCAGCCTTTCCAGCTCCCATCTTCATGTCGGTATTGCCGGAAAGGCAGGGGATGATAGGGCATTTTAGCGATATCCTTCTCCTTAACCTCAATACCTAGACCAGGTCTGTCACTAATATTTACGTAGCCATTCTTGATTTGCCACTCATGTTCAACAAAGCGGTCAAATTGCTCGAAGTAACCGGTTTCTTGGATTAAAAAATTGTTCATTACGGAATCTGCGCTCAAACTAGCGGCATAAAAAAGAGGCCCGCCCCCAATGTGGGGAGCCATCTGCATTTGGGCATATTCTGCTGCTTTGGCAATCTCCAAAATTGCAGTAATTCCAAATGCATGCAAGGTATCTGGCTGTAAAATAGCACAGGCTCGGCAATCAATGATGGGTTTAAAGTCGTGTAGAGTAAAAAGTTTTTCACCTGTGGCAATCGGGACAGGACTATTTTTGGAAACGGACAATAAAGCATCAACTGAACCAACCTTAACAGGTTCTTCTAGGAACAAGGGACGATATTTTGCAACCCGTCTGGCAAACTCAATACTAAGTTCAGGAATTGGGCTCCCATGTGTATCTAGGAGAATATCAAAATCTGGAGGCATCGCTTTACGTATAGCTTCAACACAAGCCACGCTAAGATTAACAGCTGCTTCATCCATTGGCCAGGTTCGACTTTCCAAAGGATTACCCTTCACTCCTAAATATCCAGCCTTAGCAACTTTCTTAGCTGCCGCTACAGCTTTTTCCGGAGAATCGAACAAAGCCCCACCAGTATAAACTCGGACTCGGTCTCTTTTTTTTCCACCTAAAATAGTATGTACAGGAACTCCCCAAGTTTTTCCAGCAATATCATAAAGAGCCATATTAATTGCTGCAATAGCTGTACCATAAATAGCACCACCCTTCCAGGGCAGTCGGTTTTGTATATCTTCGGTTAGTCGAACAACGCCTAGTGGGTCTTGTCCTATTAATAGGGGGCGCCACTCGTTTAATGTGGCTTCAACAGAAGATACTAACCATTCGCCACTACCCTCTCCCCAACCAACAATTCCAGCGTTTGTATTAATTTTGAGGAAAAGCCAGGGTTTCGCGGTGCTTGAAATTAATTCTCCTGTTTTGGGATCGCGAATTTCTTGTCCAGTTGGCACTGAAAATTTATAGATTTGGATTCCAGTTATTTTCATAGTGCCATTACCTCCTGATTGTCCGTAAGTATTTTCTAAGGTGGTACCTAAAGCTAAACCAACTGATCCAGCTTGATAAATAAAACCGCGCCGTGAAAGCCTGTGATTTTTTACTGTCGGCGAGTTCATGGGGTATCCTCCTATTTAGTCAAATATCTCCCATACATCTCCTCAGCTAAACTCAAAACAACATTTTTTGGAAAGTTGAAAAGGTTTTCAATATTTCTTTATACTAAATTAGTACTCAAGAAAAACTTAGCTTTTTCTGTATAGATTGTAAAGACTAGAGAAGAAAAAATTCTTGAGGACTATTAGAAATCCGACATTTTACCTAAAATCAATGTAAGATCAACTTTTAAAGAGGAGTTTTCTAACAAGCTTTGTTACCAAAAGATATTTCTATTCAAAGGAGATTTCAGAAGTTGATGTTCTACAGCGCCTTTAGGTAAAATTTCAATTCTTTATCTGTTGAGAAAAAGTGGGTGCTCTAATTAAAGGGTTTTGAAAATAGAATTTTGAACTCTTGAAATGACAAATATTTTAAAATGTAGAAGATGCTTTTTATAAAGGATTGACGTATGTCGAGATATAAAATTGCTTGGCTTCCTGGGGATGGAATTGGAATAGAGGTTCTTCAAGCTGCTAGGGTAGTTCTGGACAAACTAAATTTGGATGCCGATTATTTGCATGGCGATATTGGTTGGAATTGTTGGTGTCAGGAAGGTGATCCTTTTCCCAAGAGAACGATTAAACTGTTAGAAAAAGTAGATGTAGCAATGTTTGGGGCAATTACTTCTAAGCCTACTAGAGAAGCTAATAAAGAATTATCCCTAGAGCACAGTGAAAAAATTGGAACGTACCGTTCGCCAATTGTAAAGATGCGCCAACTTTTTGATCTTTACATTTGCCTAAGGCCTTGTAAGGCTTTTCCAAATAACCCTTTGAATACTAGGGAGAATATTAATCTAACTGTTTTTAGAGAAAACACAGAAGATCTTTATTCTGGAGTAGAATTTTTTCCAGTACCTAATAAGTTATCTAAGTTATTGTCAGAGATCTCGCCGTCTTATTCCCCATTTTTTAATCTTAATAAAAATGATTTTGCCATCTCATGTAAGATTAATACCAGAAGGAGTTCTGAGAGGATAATCCGTGCAGCTTTTGAATTTGCCAGAAACGAAGGTCGAAAAAAAGTAACAGTGGTTCATAAGGCTAATGTGGTTAGAGCTACTGACGGGTTGTTTCTAGAGTCAGCACGAATCATTGCTAGGCATTATCCTGAAATTGTGTGGGATGATGCAAATGTTGACGCCATTACAATGTGGCTACTCAAAAATCCCCTCAACTATGATGTTCTTGTAGCACCAAATCTTTTTGGTGACATTATTTCAGATCTTTGTGCTCAGATGGTAGGTGGTCTCGGATTTGGGTGTTCGGGGAATATAGGAGATCGTTTGGCCGTATTTGAACCGACTCATGGTTCGGCACCAAAGTATGCGGGACAGTATAAAGTAAATCCCATTGCCACTGTAATGGCTTCAAAGATGATGTTGGATTGGTTAGGCGAGACTAAGAAAAGTCAAAGAATAGAAGGAGCTGTTGTTGAGATCATTAAAGAGGGAAAGATCCGAACTTATGATATGGGTGGAACAAATACTACAATGGAAATGGCACAGGCCATTGCCGACAAACTATAACAGCCCCACTTTCGATTTTATTGCTTTATTGGGTTAATGAATTTTATACCTATGTGAGCATGATACTTAATATAGAATTCTAAATGTTAAATGATCAATTGTCCTAAAATAAAGATTTCCGGCTTTTTATGATGACTATATATTAAAAATTATAGGTAAATTTAGGATCCTGGATTACCTCTGGCCATTAAGACCTTTCCTGTTCGCACTAACTCAATAATCTTATATTTCTGAATCATTTTAATTAAAGCATCAATTTTTTCAGTGGTTCCAGTGACCATAATCATCATCGAAGATTCTGTTAAATCTACGGTTTTACATTTGAAATGTTCGACTACCTGTAGAGCCTCACTTCGTTGATCAAGGTTTGCTGCAACTTTGATTAAAGCGAGTTCCTGAATCACAGCATTTTCCTCAGTGTGATCAACACAGTCTATAACATCAACTAGTTTGTTAACTTGTTTAATGATTTGATCTAATCCTTTTGGGTCACCTTTAGCAGTAATCGTCATTCTAGAGAACTGTCCATCAACAGAAGAAGAAACAACCAACGAATCAATGTTATAGGCTCTTCTGGCAAAAACTTGCGCAATTCTTGCTAGAACACCCGGTTTATTAGAAACAGATACGCTCAGTGTATATATGTGTTCAGAGTCTAAAATTGTGTTTTTCACGTTTTTGTTCTTATTAAAATTTTTCTAAGATGCTACTTCATGGTAAGTTTATCTAAGTTGATCCACTTGGTTTTTCTAGTTTTCTTTTAGGTTTTTCTACTAGCATATCTTCAAGAGCTGCTCCAGCGGGAATCATAGGATAAACATTATCCGTTTTTTCGCACTCAGCATTTACCACTGCGGGACCTTGATTATACTCTAAAGCGCGAGTCAGGATCTTTCGAACGTCAGCTGGACGTTTTAATGTAAAACCCTTAGCACCTGGATAAGTATCAGCTAACTTAGCAAAGTCAGGATTGCCCTCTAAATCAACTCCACTTTCACGTTCCCCATAAAATAATTCTTGCCATTGGCGAACCATCCCCAAATAATGATTATTAAGGATTATGACTTTAATAGGTAACTTATGAACACAGGCCGTGGATAGTTCAGCCATTGTCATTTGAAATCCGCCGTCGCCGACTACTGCTACCACTAAATCGTTAGGTCTGCCAAATTGCGCTCCTATAGCGGCTGGGAATCCATACCCCATAGTACCAGAGCCCCCAGAGGTAAGCCAGCGAGATGGGTAGTTGGTTTTACAAAATTGAGCAGCCCACATCTGATGTTGTCCTACGTCTGTAGAAATGACAGCTTTTCCTTGGGTTAACTTGTGAAGTTCGTCTAGAACATGCTGCATTTTTAGTCCACCTTGTTTCTTATATTTGAGTGGGTATTTATTCTTGTATTTTCCCAGATGCTTTAGCCATTCAGCAGTATTTAAAGGTCCCACATGTTTTATTAATTCTTCTAAAATTAGTCGGGCATCTCCTACACACCAGTGATGACAGTGGATCATCTTCCCCATTTCAGCCTCATCAATGTCGATGTGAATACGGACCGCATCTTTGCAAAATCGATGGGGTTGTCCAATGATTCGGTCGTCGTAACGTGACCCGATTGACATTACTAAATCACATTCCACCATAGCTTTATTTGCATAGGCTGTTCCGTGCATTCCTAGCATACCTAAAGAAAGATGGTGGGATTCAGGGAAAGAACCTTTTCCTAGTAAAGTTGTTGTAACTGGTGCATTTAATATTTCGGCTAAATTCTTGACAACGTTAGAAGCATTGGAAATTAAGGCTCCGTGACCAATTAATAAGACTGGTTTTTGAGAATGGCTGAGGGCCCCAGCAATTTCGAGTACCTTGGCTTTGTTAAATGTTGTTTTTGGATTGTATCCTGGTAAATCCATTTCAGAGTGAAGATCGCCAGAGAATTTTCCTTGACTCACATCTTTAGGAATGTCAATTAACACAGGACCTGGTCGTTCAGTATTTGCAATATAGAAAGCTTCTCGAACGACTCTAGGAATATCATCAGGATCTTTTAATAGGTAACTATGTTTTACAATAGGCATAGTTAAGCCAAAAACATCGGCTTCTTGGAAAGCGTCCTTACCAAGCATCGATCTTACTGTTTGACCTGTCAAAATTATAATTGGAATCGAATCCATATGGGCTGTGAGGATTCCAGTGACTGTATTAGTAGCCCCTGGACCACTGGTGACAAGAACTACACCAGGTTTTCCAGTGGAACGGGCATATCCATCTGCCATATGAACTGCACCCTGTTCATGTCTTACTAAAATTAATTTTATGTTAGTCTTAGTAGTAATCAAAGCATCAAAGATTGGAATAGCAGCACCACCAGAAAGTCCCCAAATATATTCAACACCTTCATTTTCAAGTCCTCTGATTAAAGTTTGTGCACCATCCATATTATTTTGATTCATTTTTTTCTCATAATAATAAAAATACTTTATATTTAATTAAAAAAAGTTAGTTTTTTCAATATTAAGTATTTATCTTTATTCTATTTATAATAAATACTATAATTTTTTTCAAAATATTTTTTATTATAAAAAATATTTATAAAAATAATCAATATTTTATATTTATTATTTTATAGAATAATATTTCTATAGTTAACTTTTGATCTTTTTATAATTAACTAGGTATAAATAAACCTTTATATTTAAAATATACGGTCTTTTTCCCTTAATGTTCCGAAAGATCCTATGTTTTTAAGGAAAAAACTAAATCTTAATTGTGATTCATTTGAAAATCTTGGGTCAAATTGAGTTAATCCAACTTGTCGAAGTTCAACTGCTATACCACAACAATCCCAATTATAGGCGAGTTGAGTTGCACTGTATTGCTTATATCGTGCATTTAGATCGTAAACGAAACTGAAAATTCCGCTCAATCCAAAACGCGAGTATCTTCCTACGCTAGCTCGGATCTGATTAGAACGAAACTGCGTAGGTGGTATGTTTTTAGTATTGTAGTAGGTTAGATCAAGAAAAAGTTCTGATAAATTAATTCTGCTTGATACACTGGTAGCGCGTAATTTTCCAACTTCAGGATCATAATCTGCTCTAAAGTCAAATGTGTAGCGGTTTGTAGGTGTGAATCGAAGCCGAGAAACAAGAGGAGATTTTTGCCGAGAACCATCTAGATAAGCAAAGGCTGAAAGGGTATTCAATGGAAAAAAAACGTTTCTGCGGCCTGGAACAATAGATCCGCCAAAAGTTGGATCAAAGAAATGTTTTTGTCCTATACTTATAGACAAAAATTCACTGGTTGTCATTTCCCCGTTTGAGGAAGGGCGTTTGGAGAAAAAACGATTATTTAACAAGTATTCAACTTCGTTGGTATTAGTAATCAAATCTTTTTCATCAAACCGGATGGTTTCAGTAAACTCATTAATTCCTGTAATGTAGCGATAGGTTATCTCCGGTTCAATTAAATGTTTGAATTGGTTTTCTCCATATTTAAAGGTCTTTTGAATGCCGGGGCCATTCCATTTAACTTCGAGGTTAAGGGCGGATCGAATTAAATTTTTTGAAGCAATTCTATTAGGATTACTATCATCTAACCGGTTTGAATAGAAAGTTTCTCTCCAGGAGATACTAGATGTTAAGTTAATTCCACTCCACTGAATAATCGGCAAGCTCAGTTTGGGATTAAAATCAAAGCGCTGAACGACTGCTGGGGTTCTTAATTGGGCATCTGAACGACTGAGAGCTTCCACTGAGGTATCATAAGAGAAGTAAACTGGAAAGTTTTTTAATCTGCGAGCATTCCCATTAAGATTAAAGCTAGGAAATGTTCGGCTAGTAACTCCTCTCTCTCCAGAAAAAACTGTTGCCCGCCGTTCAGCAAAGATATTGAAACTATCGCTGGAAAAATTACGGGTTAGAAATGCTGATGAAACTTCATCAGGTTGTGTAATTGTATTAATATTATCTCCATAAACTTGTCGGAATGCTTGAGAACTAACTATATCTATATCAGCTACTGCCCTAAACCCATTATTTAACTGAGTATCTGCTTGGACTTGTGCATTTTGTCCTCCAAAACCTAATCGATCTAAAGCAAAGTAACCACGAGCAGAAATTGAACTATTTTCACTAGGTCTAGCCTTAAACTCGAGTCCTCCTGCTGGACCCCTCTTTGAATAATAGTCAGCTCGGGTTAATAAGTCAGCACTTCTGCCAAGAGTTAAGAAGAATGCACCACTAATAGAACGTCCACGATTTGATGAGTTCCCAATTGAAGGAATCAAGAATCCCGATTTTCTCTGTGTCTTGCTAGTAGGAGTGCGGAGAAAAGGGCTATAGAGTAAGGGAATTTTTTTGATGCGAAAAACAGCATTTTTAAGATTGATTGGCTCATTGACTTTAAAGTCAGCACTTTTGGCAGAAAAACTCCATTTAGGAGGTTTTCCCTCGCAGGACGTTACCATTCCATCAATAATCCTATATTGATCAGGTCCTAGTTTATGGACTTCTCTTGCTTCAAAAATAAATCCTGTTTCATTTTTACCTTCTATTTTCACATCTGTTTTTCCACTTACTTCGTAAAAAACTCCACTTTGTTTAGACAAATTATAGTTAAATCGAGAGGCCTTTAAGACTGTTAAGCCTTGTTCAAAATAAATGTTTCCATCTCCTGAAACAGTAAGGGTCTGGTTATTCCCGCGAATTAGATCAGCCTTCAAAAGAATGTTAAGGTGACGTATCTCTACATTGCCTTCGGCCATGTATGCATATTGGCCGGTTTTTGACTGACGCTCTGCCTGAATCGTTACAACTTCATTACCTAGTTCTATGCTAATAGGCGAAGAAGGAGGGTTCTTTGGTCTGGTCTGAGCACTAGAAGTCTTACCCATATGCTGACTAGAGCTAATCAAAAAAGCAGTGAGCATCAACAAACTATAAATCCAGCTTGTGGAGAATACAGTGAGAGAATCAACAAAAATAATTTTGGTTTCTTTAAAGTTTTTTATTGTGAGCATTTAAATTTAATAAAAGTTTTTTCTACTCTTAAGAAGACCCTGATCAGTTAATATAAACAAAACTCTAGGAACTGTTGCCATATTGTAAGGTTTGCTTGGTTTTGTTAACATCAGAACATTGTATTAGAAATCTGTAGCCACTTAGTGGATTTTTACAAAATAATGTCAACTAACTGCCGTATATTATGATATGCCCTTCCTGCAGCTTACCTAATTCCCCTGAAGCAAGTACTTGTGTGAGATGCGAGCATGTTTTAAATATAGATGGTTCAGAAGAATTAATTGATATAGATAAAGCATTAGATAAAGAATTGTCTAGTACAAAAAACATTAATGATGTTGCTGTTAAAGGCCAATTCAAGACTTCCCAGTACCATCTAGATGATGAAGAAGTATCGATTACCGATCTAGACCACAAAATAGAAGAGGAGGAGAATTTTGTGAATAAGCTTGTAGATCGAGATCTTGTCAAAATAAACCCTACAGAGCTTAACCAATCAGTTGAGACAACTATCAAGAAAAAAAAGTTTTCCTTAGAAGACAGTATTGAAAATTTGGATCCTGTCGAAAGCAGTATTCCTGAATCTTCAAACAAAATTCCCTTTGAGCAGACCTTAGAATCCCTCCAAACGAAGAAGGACCTTACAGACAGTAATCCCAAGAAAAATGAGCAACCCCTATTATTCCCCAGGAAGGTGCAAAAAATCAAAATAGATATTAATCAACAATCTCTTCCTTTTGGTAATCCTGAAAATACCTCTTCAAACTCTTGGGGAGATCAAATACATGGAAGCCTAAAATCTGCTTTTATTTGGGACCGCACTATTGCTGGATTAATTGATATCGTTTTTCTTATTAGTTGTTATTTGATTTTTTCGACTATTGCTATCCTGATTCCCGGTGTTAACTTTTTATCTACTTTATCGGTTGTTGGTCTAGGAATCAGTTTTCTTTTCATAGCTCTTGCTTACTTCTTCCTTTTTACCGCCCTTATTTCTAAGACCTTAGGAATGGAACACCAAAGATTAATAGTAGTTCGGTTTGATGGCAAAGTTCCTTCGATAGAGGATGTTGGGTTTAGAACCCTTGGGTATTGCATTTCAGCAGGTTGTTTCGGTTTAGGTTTTCTCTGGGCAATTTTTGATCCAGAAGGTTTAACTTGGCACGATCGTATTTCTAAAACGTTGGTAATCGAAAAAAACAATTCCTCCGAAAAAGATTTCTTAGAAAAGAGTTAAAATTACTCTATCTTTTCATAGGATTTTTCAAAAAATAAATTCCCCTTGGGTACGGGTTAATGAATAGGCTCTTTCTAGCTATTTTGGTGTCAGAGAACTTGCAAATAAGAGAAAAAAATTAATCCTTGGTACTAAAATTAATTTTATCAAGGGGAGAGATCTTTCCTTTGAAGGTCTTAAATTTGATTTCTATAGTAAATTTGGTTCATTTGTATAATTAAGATTAGTGAAGATACTTAAAATCCCATAGATAATAAATTGGAATTCCGTAAATAGTAAATAAGACAAGAGTTCAATATTAAGCCGAAATATTTGGAGAAAAACCAAGCTAAAAGGATCAGCATAAGTTATGCTGAGAGAAATAAAGTGCAACAAGCAGCGTCAAATAGTTT
>CAYWYX010000016.1:20101-22002 GCA_964462735.1 uncultured Acidobacteriota bacterium
TCCCGGAGAATTTGCAGCTTCATTTGGAAAGAATTCATCAAGCTAGGGATGCTGGAGCAGATCTGGTTATCTTCCCTGAGCTGTCGCTAACAGGTTATATTTTGCAGGACTTAGTTTCAGACTTAGCTGTCAATCCAGCTGATTCTGTTCAGCTCCAACCTCTGCTGGATGAATGCAGAGAAATCGATTGTATCTTTGGTTTTGTTGAGGAATCTGACAATTTCAAATACTACAATTCAGCGGCATATGTTTCGAAAGGTAGAATACAGCATATCCATCGTAAACTTTATCTTCCTACCTATGGAATGTTTGACGAGATGCGTTTCTTTGCTATGGGAGAAAAGTTGCGTACTGTAAAAACTGTGTTTGGTCCGTTGGGATTGTTAATCTGTGAAGACTTATGGCACCCATCTACTTTATTTTTGCATGCCCAGGATGGGGCTTGGATAGTAGTAACTATATCCTCAAGTCCTGGAAGAGGGATTCGTGGGGATAAATCTTTCCAAACTTCACAGGGGTGGGAGTCTTTACTTAAAACCATGTCTCAGTTTTACACGGTTTATAATATCTATGTAAATAGAGCTGGTACTGAAGATGGAGCCTATTTCCCTGGTGGTTCAATGGTAGTTGACCCCAATGGTGAGATAGTATCTCAGAGTACTTCCTCAGGAGATGATTTGATTTTTGCTGAGCTAGACTCGGCTGAGATCCGACGAGCACGATTGCAGACTCCTGTCCTGCGAGATGAACGTTTGGAACTGACTCTTCGTGAGCTAACTCGAATTATTAGTCAGCGTTCCAATTTTGATAAGAATGGCTAATGTTTGTTGTTTTTAGAGCGATTAAAACAGAATTTTAAATCCCATGAGATTAAACTGCCCATTGGTTGTCAACGTACTAGAACGTTTTATCCGAGATGAATTAAGGAAATCAGGTTTTGAAAAAATTGTTGTGGGTCTTTCAGGAGGAATTGATTCGGCAGTATCCTGCTTTCTTGCAGCTCGTTCCTTGGGTGCTAGCAATGTGTATGCTGTAATGATGCCCTATCAAACCAGTAGTCAAGAGAGCCTCTCTGATGCTAATGCTGTAGTAGAGACGTTGCAAGTCAACAATGAAGTGATTGAAATTACTCCAATAGTTGATGGCTACTTTGGCTCCCGAGCTAAATCTAAACATCTTCGTCGTGGTAATGTTATGGCCCGTGCTCGAATGATTGTTCTTTTTGATAAGTCGATGCAATATGAGGCTTTAGTACTTGGAACCTCAAATAAAACAGAACTTTTGTTAGGTTATGGCACACTGTATGGTGATATGGCCTCAGCAATTAATCCAATTGGGGATCTTTACAAAACAGATGTTTTTACCCTAGCTCGACACCTAAAAGTACCTAAATCTATTCTCGATAAAAAGCCGACAGCTGACCTCTGGGAAGGACAATCTGATGAAGATGAACTAGGATTTACTTATGCAGCTGTTGATAAACTTCTTCATGACCTGATTGACCAGCGAGTTTCTCGTCAGGCGCTGCTTCAAAGAGGTTTTAATAAGGACTTTGTTAATAAAGTCTTAAATAAGATTCGAAATTCCCAATTCAAACGTCGTGGACCAGTAATATGTAAGGTTTCTCCTAGATCAGTTAATCATGATTTTCATTATTTGAGAGACTGGGGAATGTAATGGCGGGCTAGGAAGATGGCAGGAACTCTTTTTGTAGTAGCAACACCAATTGGTAATATGGAAGATATCACCTTGAGGGCTTTGAGGGTGCTCAAAGAAGTAGACCTCATTGCCTGTGAGGACACACGCCATACGAAGAAGCTACTTATTCATTACCAGATTAGCAAGCCAACATGTAGCTATCATGAACACAATGAAATAAAAAGAACAGAATCACTCATTGA
>CAYWYX010000016.1:22102-33172 GCA_964462735.1 uncultured Acidobacteriota bacterium
TTAGGACCTCGCATGGTAACAGTAGTTCGAGAAATGACTAAAATTTATGAAGAAGTGGTTACGGGGAATACAAAAGAGCTTACCAGTCTTTTTCAGGATCATCCCCCCAGGGGCGAGATTGTTTTAGTTGTTGAAAGATCTTTTGAAAAAGAAGCTGAAACGCTACCATTTAAAGATACTCAGGTATGTATTCGTTTAAATGAGCTTAGGTCTAAAGGCCTGACTAGGAGCGAGATTGCAAGGACTCTTTCCAAAGAAATAAATTACTCAAGAAGAACGCTTTATAGTTGGTTAAATAAGGGTGTTGGGGTTTTCGAAAATGACGACTAATTTCAAGTGAAATTACCTAGCGGTGGAGAGAAAAATGATGGAGGAAAAATTAGCAAGTCGTATGGCTCGGCTAGGAAATGAAACGGCGTTTGATATGTTAGTAAAGGCCAGAACCCTTGAAAAACAGGGCCAGGATATCATCCATTTGGAACTTGGAGAACCAGACTTCAATACCCCTTCTAGTATTGTTGATGCCGGTAAGGTTGCTCTTTCTGATGGCCATACCCATTATTGTGCTCCGGCTGGCATTGATGAACTCAGAGAAGTCATTGCCTCCCATATTATTCAGAGTCGAGGAGTAGAAGTTAATGCTAATTGGATTGTAGTTACTCCTGGAGCAAAACCCATCATGTTTTTTTTGATGCTAGCTTTGATAGAAAAAGGTGATGAGGTTATTTATCCTGATCCTGGATTCCCCATCTATGAATCCATGATTAGATTCGTGGGAGGGACACCTGTTCCAATCCCTTTGTTGGAGGATTTGCAATTTAGTTTTAGCCAGAAGATGTTATTGTCTAAGATTTCTTCTAGAACAAAACTGATTATTATTAACTCCCCCCAAAATCCAACTGGTGGAATTTTGGGAGAGAAGGATTTGACGGCTGTAGCTGATATTGCCATTCAAAATGACATAATGGTACTTTCTGATGAAATATATTCGAATGTTATCTATGAAGGTAAACACAACAGTGTTGCCTCAATACAAGGCATGTTGGACCGAACTATATTATTAGATGGTTTTTCTAAAGGGTATTCTATGACTGGATGGCGCCTTGGGTTTGGGGTTATGAGACCAGAGTTACAGGTTCAAATCTCAAAGTTAGTGACTAACAGTGTTTCCTGTACTCCACCTTTTATACAAAAAGCTGGAGTTAAGGCATTGGAGGACGGGGATAGTTCTATAATCAAGATGGTAAGTGAATTTCGAGAGCGTAGGGATTTTTTAGTTAAAGAGCTGAATCAAATTCCTGGAATTAGCTGTTTAAATCCACATGGAGCTTTTTATGTTTTTCCAAATGTTAAGGCTTTTGGAAAGAGTAGTAATGAGATAGAGGATTACTTGCTCAAAGAAGCTGGTGTTGCTTTACTTTCAGGCACTTCCTTTGGAAAGTTTGGTGAAGGATATCTTAGAATTTCTTATGCAAACTCTATCGAAAATCTCACTGAGGCCTGCCGAAGAATTAGAAAAGCTCTTAACAACCTATAGACCCTGAAGAGATCAGGGGGTAGAATAAATGAATGCTCCGTCACCGGTACGTTCTCCAGGTTGTTTCCCATCATTAATGATAATAAAAGCTAAGAATGGATTACTTCCGGATGTACGTGAAATGTGAACGTAAGCCTGCTCAATTTCTGGGGCGAATTGTTTAAGTATTGAATCAAGTTGAATTGATTTGCGAGCATCTACTCTTATTTCCTCGATAGTAGCTGTTAATAATCCAGTCTCTCCATTGTAAATTTCAATGCGAAAAAGATTCGTCTGGTTATTGACTTCCCCTGTATTTACTAAACCCAAATTAGTCCGATTAAGACTATTTTGTTGTAAGCCATAGATCCAGCCTTGAGAGAATTGAGTTCTACCATAGGGAATTGCGTTATAGAAAACGCCAAATCTATTGCTACCCTTCTGTGTTGAGGTCCGGGTACCAACAAAAAGACCTCCTTCGGAAGGTTTTTCAGTTGTGACAAAAAGAGGTCCAGAAAAGTTCTGACCAGGTAAACCAATTCCTGAAAGTCTCCTGTTCCGCAGCCAGGCGACTACATCAGATAAAACGAGTTGTTCCCGACTTCGTATGGTTAAAAAATAGGATAGTTCAGGGTTAACCAAACCATCTGACAAAACAGAAAGACCAATAATTGTAGCTTCATCGGTAAAATTAGTTACAATAAGTTCAGATCTAAATGAATTCGTCTGAACTATAGCAGGCAAAACCTGACCAGATATTGTAGTTCCAGAAACTCTCGGAATAGGTGTAATAAATGATCCATCAGAGCTGTTTTGGTCATTGATGACTCCGTATGCATAGTAGGGAGCCATCCCCTGAATTTTCTCTATCTGCACATAGCCATTTTCAAATAAATTTCCATAAGACCTGAGGATACCGCTGATTTGACGAAATTCTCCTGGTAAAAGAGTTTGGTTAGGTATGACAAAGAAATCACGGTTGTAAGGATCTCCAGAAAATACAGTGATTTGAAGTGTGATTTTTCCACTTCCTGGTGTTCCCATATTCTGTATTGCTACGTTACTACGATCTGTTGAATTATGGAATAGGCCACATAGATAAGTTGGCTGGTGAAATCCTACACTAACTCCTGGATATGCTAAACCAGCCCTACCTCCTACCACTTTAGTAGTTGTACGAACTGTTATTGCCCCTTCTGAAGAGGAATTTAGACCCTTGAAACGTACTGTTAAAGTCCCTCCCCTACTTCCCGAATCAGGTATGGGGATTCCCAGTTCTCTTAAATAATTAATTGTATCGGGGATAATCCGTTGTTTTCCTGCAGGCAGGGTGTCTTGAGCATTACCACTACCACCTCCAAAAGTAGCTTGGTACGTAAAATTAAGAAATGCTGTCTGACTGCCTCGATTGGTTAGTGTTAATTCCGAGGTAAAAAAGGAGTTGTTTAGCCCCGGGGTTGATAGGACTATTGGAACAAAAAGTTCCAGATCATCAAAGATACTAGCAACAAATCCGTTATTAGGAGCAGGAGCCTGGTAGGCTCCTGGAGTTAATAGGAAATTTGATCCCACCTTTCCTGTGATGTAGGCAGTGCCAATAGCATCTACTGTTATGTTACTACCTCCTTCAAAATTTCCCCCAGTACCTGCTCTGATTGAATAAATAAGTTCTGTTGCATCAAAATTTAACTTGCTAATGAAAATCTGCCCATTTGAAGATCCAAAGGTCTCAGTGACAGGAAAATCAGAGGAAAGGGTGACCCCAGTCAGATAGGCATTGCCAAAAGAATCAACTGCAACCCCATTAATATAATCAATCGCTGAACCTCCAAAATAAGTGGAATAAATAAGATCGGTTCCCTCGATATTTAACTTAGATAGAAATCCATCTTTGCATAGGGAATTGCCACAGATTCCTGCACCAGGAGCTGTTTCGAAAAGAACTCCAGGGGTGGTTGGAAAATCTTCGTAGGCTGTGTATCCTGTGACATAAGCATAACCACTTTCATCAACAGCAATGCCAGTGATAGCCTCTACCTCTTGAGGCAAAGCATCATAAGGTACATAGGTTCCACCAAGTTGAAAAGAATAGATAATCTGGGTCCCTTCAGTGTCTAATTTTGTTATATATGATCTATCTTTATTTTTTCCAGTTAAATAAACATTCGAGTCCAAATCCAATGCTATTGCAGTTCCTCCAATTCCATCCAGAGAGTAAATAATAGAAGTGCCATACTGATCAAGTTTGGTAACAAACCCTTGGGTTGGCTTGTCACCTGTAATATAAGCATTGCCTCGAGAATCAACTACAATACCATTACCTCCTATACCTCCCTGTACTCCACCAAGGTATGTCGAATATAAAAGATCGGTTCCCTTCGAGTTTATTTTCGTGACAAATGCATTACTACAAACTAAACCTGGATAAGAAGAAATACAATGCTCAGTATTGAGATTGGCTTGTATAGCATGAGTTGTTACTGGAAAGTTAGTAGAGCTAGTAGTTCCAGTTAGATAAGCATTACCATCAAAATCCACTGTAACATCATAACTATACTCAAAACCAGACCCCCCAAGAAAAGTAGAGAATATTAACTCCGTTCCATCCTTATTTAACTTTGCTAGCAAAATGTCAGGGCAGCTAACCAAATTCGGACCGTTAAAACAAACTCCTTCTGCATGAGTATCCTGAGGGGCATCTACAGAAGTAAGGAAGGCAGGATTGGCAATCCCTGTTATAAATGTATTGCCATTCTTGTCAACGGCTATTGCAGAACCTCCAATTCCGTTGGCCGAATAGGTTAATATGGGATCAATAACAAGTGAATAAGCTGAGTCATATGGGCCCAACTGGAACCCTATTTGATGAGTCCCTTCTACTTTATAATCTATAGACACTTCATGGTGAATGCCATCTATTTCTTGGAATGCAAAAGGTTTTTTTAAACGTAGTTCTCTATCCTTAGTAAAAATAACTAGGTCACCTTCCCGATTGATAACAAGAGGGTTCTGGTGAAAATTATTACTACCTAGATCAAGCTTAATGATGCTTGGATCTGTCTTTTCCTGGAGAATAAAGTCGAATTCTAAC
Organism: uncultured Acidobacteriota bacterium; assembly: GCA_964462735.1. Lineage (GTDB taxonomy): Bacteria > Acidobacteriota > Terriglobia > Versatilivoradales > Versatilivoraceae > JAKUNG01. The sequence continues at coordinate 26,710 of CAYWYX010000016.1, forward strand.
TGGTTTTGGTTTCCGTAAAAAACGAGGTCTACTCCAGGATAAATTTCGTAGTAACTCACCTTGGAAAAATTAGAGATATTTGTTTGCCAATTTTCAGGATTAGATCCTCGATAATAGTGACTTTTAGCTTTAAGAGGGTTTTCGCCGACAATATTTGGACTAGAGTTGGCGTCAACAAATTTAATTTGTAATTCTAAAGATTGTTTTTCTGTTTCAGGGGATTTAGATCGAGCATCAGAAGTAGAATTTGAATAACGAAGAATAAACTTGTCATCTAAGAAAAGAAAACAATGTTTTGGTCCTCGAGAGAGAAAACGAATTAAATCGGTGCTCTGCCCTAGGTTGGGCTCGAAACTTAAAGGTAGGCCTGCAAATAAAGGCTTAGTTTGAACTTTTTGTAATGAGTCTGGAGAAAATGGTATAACTCTGTCCCCTAAAGCAATTTGAATGGTTGGGCTTAAAATATAGCTCATCAAGGAAAGAAAAATTGCTATTCTGTGCAACAAAAGGAAGTGTTTCATTTAACTGGTTACTCCAAGACTTTTAATTTTGACTCTAAATTTAGGTTTATGAACAGCAGGAAAGGAGTGCACCGTTTGTAATGTTTGTATAGAGTGGGCACCACAAGTCTGCCACCGGAAACATCCTTGCGATGATGATTTACGCACATTCAAAAAGCACACTCCTTTCCTGCTGTTCATAAACAATTCCTAAAACTTCATTGATTCAAAAAATTAGTTTCAATCCTAAGACAACTTGTCGAGCCTCCTGTGGAAATCGATCGGGGGCACCATAGGTGGCTACTACTCCTGGAATACGGGTCCGTATATCAGTATTAAAAGAGGCTGCAGCTATGTTTGTTGTCAGAGCTTTTAAGTAGAGGTTTGAATGATTAAAAACATTATAAAATTCTGCACGGCACTGAAGTTGCATTCCCTCAAAATTCCTAATTTTTGGGAGATCTATATTTTTTGCTAGGGCAATATTTTGAAAATGTGTTCCCGGTCGTCTAAATGTATTGCGACCAAGAGATCCATCGAAGGGTCCATTTACTGAAAACTGACAACCAAAGGGTTTAGCATTAGAGATACAGGTTCCATCTGTATTTCGTATCCTGTTAACTGGTAAAAATAGAAAGGAATTAGGGGTTCGAGCATCGGGAATCATCAATCTACCATTTAAAATATCTGGGGGATTACCTGTTAGACGAGGACGTGTATTGTCAAAGAATTCTCGGTCAAAGACTCTGCCATCAGAAAGACTAAAAGGTTGACCTGTTTGAAACGATAACAGTCCACTAACCTGCCACCCGCCTAATAACAAATCTTTGAATTCTCTAAATCTATTAGGGAGAGGAATTTTCCAAATGAAATGACTGGCTAGGCGGTGGCGAGCATCATGATCAGAAGATCCTCTATCCAAATTGGGGTTAAATGCATCCAGAGGTAGTCCTCTCCCACCACTAACTCTATCATCTCCTACTAGTGAACTAACATTATCCACTGAGTAGCTCCAAGTGTAGTTAGTACCATACTGTAGACCAAATTTTTGAAGACGATGACCATTAATTTTAATTTGAAGTCCATGATACGAAGCAAAACCTTGGTTACCTACAGCAATAAAGGCAGCAGTATTGTTAACCAACCTTTCACCGGGTCTCCCCTTAAGCATTCCACTACCAAGGCGATTGCTATTAATGGATCGATACAGTTTAATGCCATTTGAACCAATATAAGAGGTGGAAATTAAAAATTGGTTGGAGAGATCTTGTTCTACTGTGGCGTTCCAGCTCCAAGTGTAAGCAGTACGGAGATCTTGGTCTAAATAAGTGATCGTACTTGGAGGTACAGAAATTATTTCATCTGGAAATACACTATAAGGGTTACTAAACAATGTCTGGCTTAATGGCACTTGAGCTAGTTGGGCAATACTAAATGCTGGAGGATTTAGGTTCTCAAAGATGAACCCTGGCAGTCGTTCATAAAAGCGCCCAATCCCTGAGCGAAAAATGGTTCTACCCTTACCTGTCAAATCATAAGCAAGACCGAGCCGTGGTCCAAAGTTTTTTTTACTAGGCAAAAAGAAGTGGTTTTGATACTTCCCTGGAGCATTAATTGTTCGGGCCAAGAAGCCGTTAACCATCTGTTCTAGAGCATCGTTACCCGTTCCGCGATAAAAACTAGCATCTAGAAGCTTTTCGGAGCCACTACGATGACCTGAACCAAAATATTCATAGCGAATCCCGGGAGAAAGAGTTAGTCGTGGGGTCAATTTCCAAGAATCTTGAAAAAATCCGGAGAGATCGTTAAACCGATAATTCCGTCGTTTGTCAAAAGAGAAAAATGGTGGAGATAAAGGTTCACCAGGGACCTTACCTCTTGGGTCGAGATGCAACTGATAGGAGGATAGTAAACCATTTACGAATGTCTGAAGGCCGAAAAACTCTCCATGATTATGACGAGTTAACGTAGAATCAGCAAGGGTACGGTTGTCCCTTAGATGGATAAATCCCCAGCCGAATTTTAGATTATGTTGTCCTTTAACCCAATTAGCCATTTGATAAAACTGGTATTCATTTTGTGTTCCACCATCTCCATTTTTCCCCGATGGAATGGATAACGATCCAGCGGCACCGCTAATTTCATCACCAGTGATAACCGAGGACAGAAAGCTTTCGCCAGAAAGACTTGGTCTTTTTTGGAAAAATCGACTAAAAACCAAACGTGATTCAGTAAGTAGATTAGCAGACCAGAATCTGGTTAAATTGAGACTTATATTTTGATTTTTCAAATACATAGGTTGATCTAGAAGAGAAGAATAGGGTTGGCTGACAGTTGGGAATTGGTCCATGTTCTGGAAGGAATAACGTAGGTTGAGCGTTACTTTAGGATTGATGCTGTAGTCGAGACGAGTAGATGAAAGGTAAGTATTTTGAGGCTCTCCAGCACCAGCATCAATTGGGCCAGTCCGTGAGGTCGAAGCAAAAGCTGGTATAGTAACGAAGCCAGAACCAATTTTAGACCCGCAAGGTCTTCCAAAGGGACAAACAGTTCGAGTGCTTACGTCAGTTCTAGATAAGTCAGTTGGTAAAGGGAAATTTTTAAATAAGGTATTAGTACCAGGAGAACTAACAGCCAACAATTGTGGTGTTGGTACATAATAACTAATGGCTGCAGTGCTACGGACTAAAATTGGTTCAAAAGCTCCAAAAAAGAACAATTTATCACGGAACAAAGGTCCACCAATGGTCCCTCCAAATTGGCGCCTATTGAAAACTGGTCTTTTAAAAAGCCGAGACTTGTTTTCAAAAGTATTAGCTGCTAACTTAGAGTTTCTAAGGAAGTAGTAGGCTGTTCCATGAAATTCATTGACCCCAGTTTTAGTTACGGCATTAGCAATAAACCCTGTATTACGACCATACTCAGCTGTAAAATTATTTGTTAGGAGTCTATATTCTTGGACGGCATCCAAAGGGATGATCTGACCTGGTCCGGAGTTATAAGAGTCATTATTGTCACTACCATCTAATAAAAAACTACCACTTTCGGCTCTTTGCCCATTAAGTACAAATCCAATTCCACGTTTAACACTAGCTGGAGTCGCGCCTGCAGTTAGAGCGACGAAATCATATGGATTACGAGTAAGAGAAGGCAACTCTGTCATGATTTCGGGGCCTACAGTTGTACCTAGGGTAGCTGATTCTGCCTGAATGATTGGAATTCCTTCCCGTTCTGTAACACTTGTTATTATGGATCCCACCTGCATTGAAAAATTAAGCGCTATTACATCCTGTACATGCAATTCAATTTCAGGTTTAACAATTGTACGAAAACCGACTAGACGAATAATGAGTCTATAGTAACCTGGAGGCAGATTTGGTAGCCGATAGAGTCCTAAGTTATTAGTTTTAGTCCGAAAAAGTTGATTTGTTTCTACATGAGTTGCTGTTAGTTGGGCCTCTGACAAAATTTCCCCCAAGGAATTAGTAACTCGGCCTGTTAATGTAGCTGTAGTTGCTGCAAAACCTAGTTGACTAATACCAACCAACCAAACAACAATAAAAAATCGGTAAAAAATTCTTTTATCCCCAGAATAGATACTTAACAAAGTAATTTATGTGAATAGTTACTCCTAAGTATGCCAGCTATATTTCTAAATTGTATCAATAAAGGTATATAGAATTAGAGGCTAACAAGGAGTGTTTAAGTAGCTCAGCGGTCAACACTTTTTGGAAAAACGTGAGTGAATTTTAGGGATGATTGGGGTTGGCCTTTAAATAGGCATACATAAGTTTCTCACCTCGAGGCTTCATACTGCCTCCTTTAGGTTCGAGGGTAACAAAGACCGCATCAATTTCAGCTAAAACTTTTGGGTCATTATATTGAAGTACCCATTGGTCTTGGTTACGGTCATCTGTAAAGAAAACACCCAAGCTTTGAGCGGAACTACCACGAGGGGTGCCTTGTTGGCCCCATGCTTGAAGAGAAAATTTTTCCATTGATGCCCGTCCTTTCTCTAAGTCATAAGCATAAAAAATCAGTGACTTCCCCTCAGTATAAAAAACCCGACCAAGAGAACGGTGGTCTCCACTGCCATCAACATCTGCCACATCAATTATATGTAAATTACGGGCACCCATTAGATCTCGAATATCTTTTCCTGCAGCTAATAATTCCCTCTCACGTTTAATGACTTGCATTTGCTCCTGCAATTTTTTGGTTAACTCGATAATTTGGTTTTTCTGTGTTTGAATTCTAACTTGGTCATTAGAGCGCAATTGATTAACTGCTTCTAGGTCGATTGTCTTTGTTTGCAGGTCAACCTTTAGTTGATCTAATTTCTTTGAGTCTAAATCTCGAAAATTCTTGGTTTTTTCTAGTTGTTTATTCAGGGCAATCAATTTTGCCTCAGCTATGCCTAAGTAGTCTATTTGTGTATTCAATCTTTTTAGGGTTAAACGTTGGTTTGCCTTGGATTTAGTAAGATCGACCAGAAGTTGATTTGAATTTAAACTCGAGTTAACTGTAGATGGTTTTCTTGAAGGGGAGAATACCGGACGTGAGACTTGGCTTCTTGGAAAGGGATCACCTTGAGAAGCAAGAGAAAGTTTTTGCTGAATATCCGCTACTTCTTCTTTAAGATATTTGACTTCGTTGGTATGTTTTTGGGGTCCATACCAATACCACCCAAATCCAGTAAAACTAAATACAGCTAGAACAACTGCTGCTGCTCCAGATAAGGTATAGAGCCCGATGGTTTCTGACCAAGATGTTTGGGTTTCATACCGAGTAACCTTTTTAGCTTTAGTCTTAATTGAAGAGCTTATAGAGGGTAGAAGGCCTTTCTGGAGAATACGTTGTAGGAAACGTTGCTTATAGCTTGAGTCGTGAAAAGCCACTTTGGAGGATTTAGCCTGTACTTCATCAGTAGCAATCAGGGGAAGATGTTCATGGATAATTTCTAAGAAATCCTGTTGAGTGGAACGACAGGAGGAACAGTGATCAAGGTGATTTTTTAATTCAGAAAATTCATTAGCAGAAATTTGACCTATTGCCGCCAGAGCACATAATTCTTCGAACTTTTCATGATTCGGATTTTTAGGTTTAAACATAGTACTATCTTAAAATGTTAGGCCATTTTTTCTCTTAGGCTGGTATTTTCTTGTAAGAATACCCTAAGTTTTTTAAGACCACGGTAGTAATGGTTTCTGACATTAGATAAAGGCTCATCCAGTTGAACTGCTATTTCTTTCAATAAAAACCCTTGGAAGAAGGCTAAGTCTAAGACCGTTTGCTCCATTTCACTAAGTGTCTGAAATCCTTTTTTAATAGTTTGGGTCCAATCTTCATAACTAATTTTATTCCAATCATTTAGAGAATTAGAATATTCATATTGATTTAGAGCAGAATCCTCTGGATTATCATAAAAATGTCTCAAAGCTAGGTATTTCTTTCGGTTTAAGCTCCTGTGATAAGCATATTGCAGGATCCAGGTTTTGGCACTGCCTTTGGCTGGATTAAAGAGTTTGATTCTCCTATAGATCTCAATAAAAACGTCCTGCATTAGGTCTTCTGCTTCACCTCTATCACGAAGAATTTTAAGAGCTACACTAAAAACTAAACGATAATAGCGATCGAAGATATAAGTTAGAGCTTCCTGACGGCCTCGTTTAAGCTCATTGATTAGTTCTTCGTCTGTGATTGTTTTGAGCTCAATATCTGTTAACATAAGCCAATAGAGCAATACAGTAACTGGGAAATTTAAGTAGCAAATGTTAACTCAATAACAGTATGCCCCTTATTTGTTCCATTTGTATCAAATAGATGGAGAAACAATACTAACTGCTTATTTCATTAGAATAAGATTTAAGACAACATCACAAGAATAGCTTCTATAAATCTATTTCAAGCATTGTATCAGTTGACATTGAAGTTAAAAACTAAATTTTCCAAAAATAAAGGAA
>CAYWYX010000016.1:33272-34739 GCA_964462735.1 uncultured Acidobacteriota bacterium
CCCTTTACTGAATAACTGAATCGATAACTTTTCCATTCGAGGAAATTTTGGATAAGTTAAGTTTGGTAAGTCTTTTTTTGTCCAAGGTCCAAAGTTTTCTCTGATCTCTTTGATAAGGGACTTGGGGGAGAATGAACCAACAACAATTAGTGAGGCATTATTGGGAATATAATAATTAGAGAGGAATTGATAGAGGTCTTTTGGACTTACTTTGATTCCTCTGAGAATACGTCCGTAAGGGTGATCGCCGAAAATGGCTCTTTTGAAATATAGATGTGCTAGTTGTAAACCTTTAGGAATTTGATCATCTATGTAGTTTTTGTTTCTAATTGATTTTTCTATATCCTGCTTAACTACTGGATTAGTTAAACTCCCAGCAAGCATTTTTAGAAAAAAAATTAACCTCTCAGGAAATAAAACGGCCTTAAAAATTGTTGAGTCAGGAAACACATCCACAGTCAATTTAATTTCCAAAGCTTTTAGAACACGTTGTTGTTCCTGCTGATTATTGAAGAACAGGTGTTGAGCTGTTTGTTGTGCAAGGCCTAGTTTATCAATACTATCTTGATTCGATCCTGACTTGATCAGAAGATTAACTACTATTTCTGAGTCCAAGTTCGTTGGTAGCAAAATAATTTTTAGTCCGTTTAGTAATTTAAATTCATGGATAATGAAGGATCTAGTGGTGTCGGAACGCACTGTGTCTTGCGATCTTGTGTTTAAATGACAGAAAAGAGCCAAGGGCTCCTTCAGAAATAAAATGACAAGAGTGATCAGTAATACACGTCTAATGACAAGACAAAGATTATGATTCAAGTGTTTCCAGAGTATAAAAAGGAACATGTGCTTTGAAAATAGTACCTGTTATTAGGGTTAAGAATAAACGGAGGAGAATATAAAGTTCAACTATTCTTTCAATTTAAGCATGAGTCTAAGCACTATAATGTGAACTTTAATCAACCAAAGTACACCTACCCCTAAAAACATCGTAGTCTTAGAACCAGTACGTTATTATCTATTGTTTTGATAGATAAAAGTCATTAAAAAGTAAAAATGTAGATATTTTTAGAAAGAAACACAAAGATTGAATAGCATCAATAATCTATCATTAATTAAAGTTGAAAGATAAATGATTAGGTTGTCGGCATGTTGACGGGAATGAGGTTTTTTGATATAGGTAACTTGTTGTTGGGGGAGGAGATAGGAACCTTTTCCAAAATCTCCTGTTTGATTTTAGGAAGAAATTTCCTACTTTTTATATTATTAGGAATTAAATTTAATTAAAGTTCCAAATGAGTAGCTAAAGTTCAACTTTTGTATATCTTAGGAGCATTGATGAAGAAGGCAGATCCGAAAAAATTAAGGGTGAGAGTTATAAAAAAGGCGATAAGTAGCCCAAAATCTGGGACTAAAAAGAAGGTTGTTTCTAAAGCTTCGGTAAAATCACCTTCAACTAAGTCTAAATCG
>CAYWYX010000016.1:34839-36322 GCA_964462735.1 uncultured Acidobacteriota bacterium
ATTGAATGGTAAGGATAAAGCTATTTCAGAACGGGTAAAGACATACCTTCAGTTATGTGAACAGAAGCTAGACCAACAAAAAGTATCATTTCCACAAAATGATGAGGAACGTTATAATTTGGCGGTTGTTCTAATGAATAATGGTTGCTACCAGGATTCGATTAATCATCTTAATAAAATACTTAAAAAAAATCCAAAATGTGATTATGTTGTGTATGCCCTAGCAGTAAGCATGTGTCAATTAGGTGATGATGAAAATTCATTGAGTAATTTAAAGGAAGCTATAAGATTAAAATCTGAAAACAGATTCCTTGCTCAGCGAGATTCTGATTTCGAGCCACTTTTGAATGATTCTCGCTTTATATCTTTAGTTTTTCCAGAGGAACCTGTCGATGAGCAATCATGAATCCTATAGAATCTTGAAGTGCTCTGATTGGTGCTGGAATTAGTGTCCTTAAACAGGTTATTCCCCCAGAAGGTAAAGATTGTTTCTGTCGGAGGAGGCACAGGACTGTCCCGACTTCTCCTGGGTCTCAAACACTTCGTTGGAAAGAACTCCAAAACATTTTCCTTATCTTCCAAATTTGCTGTAAGTCAACTAACCGCCTTGGTAACAGTGACTGACGATGGTGGTTCTTCAGGACGTTTAAGAGAAGAATTCCAAATTTTACCACCAGGAGACATCAGAAAATGTATGGTGGCACTTTCAGAAGATGAATTACTTATGTCCAAATTATTTCAGTATCGTTTTAGTGGAGAAGGAGATCTTAAAGGGCACAGTTTTGGAAATTTGTTTTTAACTGCTCTTACAGGTGTAACAGGTGATTTTCTGGAAGCAATTAAACTTTCTAGTGAGGTGCTGGCTATTAAAGGACGAATTCTTCCTTCTACAATGTCTGATATCCGTTTAGCTGCAGAACTTCAAAACGGTGAAACTGTCTTAGGAGAATCTTCAATTGGACGTTCTACTGAGCGGATTCAAAAGATCTCAATTCTCCCAGAGGGAGCTAAACCACTGCCAGAAACATTGGATGCTATTGAAAAAGCTGACATTATTACCCTTGGTCCGGGCTCATTGTTTACAAGTTTGTTGCCAAATCTTTTGGTTAAAGAAATTACTGAAGCTATTCGGACTTCTGGCGCTTTTAAGATTTTTATTGGGAACATCATGACTCAAAAAGGAGAAACGCTGGGATTCTCAATGGCAGATCATTTACAGGCTATTTATGACCATGTTGGTGAACTTAGTTTTGATATTGTCCTTTGTAATCACTCAACCATTAATGAAAAACAAAAAGCCAATTACCGTCAGGAAATGGCCAGTCAGATCAAAATTGATTTAGAAGCGTTAGCTAAATTTGGGGTTCGAATTATTTCTAAGGATCTTTTGGCTGACAATGAGAAAGTACGACATGATCCACATAAATTAGCATTTTCTATTTTTGAAGTATGCAATTCTACCCAAATCAGTGAAGCTTTACCT
>CAYWYX010000017.1:0-1664 GCA_964462735.1 uncultured Acidobacteriota bacterium
TTTGACTAGCCCCATGACAACTTAGACAGTGCTTTCTTATGATAGATTGGGCCGAGGATACTAAGTGATTATCAGAAAACACCGTAAACGGCAAACCTAAACAGAATAAACCGAGCATCCAACCACTCAATTTAGGTAGGTCTTGAATGTACATGTCTATCCTTTGAGAATTAATTTATTAACAACCTTATTAATTATAAGATGATTAAAAACTTTTTGGTTATTCATTTTATCTAAACTTCAAAAGCCTCTTTAAGTATTCCTATTGCCCTAACCTGTAATATCACCATATTCCCCTGCGTAATATTACTTGAGATTCCTTTTTAGTAGAAGGGTCCTTTAAACTCATAACATAACTAAATACTCGTTTATTTTTGGTTAGTGAATTCCCTTGTCAGATAAATCTTTACGTATTGAGACATTTACCTGCACAATACCATCCTACGGATGATCCAAGTACCGGAAATTATTCTAGTTTTCTTTAAGGAAACTAGCTAGCTGATTGGCTTCAATAGAGTTCCTTTTATGTCTAAATATCTCGCAACAATTGTTATTTTGGAAACTTGTCTATTTCATCCCACTTTCTTTAATCTCTTGAAAAAAATACTAGTAATAGTTATTGGTTTAGGACTTTCTTTTCAATCGTGTGCCCTAGACTCTTCAAATCCTTCTGATCGAGTTGAAGTGAAACACCCTAGCTTTTTACCTTCAAATTTCTTACCAGCCAAACATATTCCGATAGGTATTCCCGGAGATTACAAACCCTGTATTGCCAAACTACCAAATGGGGATTTACTTCTGGTAGCTTTTCATGCACCAACTGAAGGTGGGGTTCCAAAAGAATATAGTTTTTTGTATCGTTCCTCAGATGGTGGCCATACATGGTCTGAACGTCAAGATTTAGATATTCTAGGACGGGAACCTTATTTATCAGTAATTTCTGATGGTACAGTATTTATAAGTACCCATTTATTACCCAAAGCTCGTGGCAATGATCAAGGATATACTCAAAGTTACCTATATCGCTCTACTGACGGAGGCTTTAATTGGACAGCTACCCATATCGGTTTTGAGGACCTAGAGGGGGTAAAAGAAAAATCCCTTGTGATAACTGGACGTAATGTCTTAGAACTGAAAAATGGAACTTTGATTTTTGGTGTTGGAGCACCAAATGGCTACGAATATTTATGGAGATCTATTGACAAAGGGAAAACCTGGAATCGTTCTTTAACTTGTCATTTTCAAGGGGTAGAACAGAAAAATTTTCCATTTCCAATCCTAGGGGAGGCTTTTTTTTGGGAAACTCCTTCCAAAGCCCTTCTAGCTGTTTGCCGCATTTCTCCAAAGTTTTTTACAGCTTTGCCTGGAACAACAATACCCAAGAATAAGATCGACCATTATGAACGGATGGTACTCTACCGGTCTGAGGATGAGGGTCGGAACTGGTTCTTAGAGGAAATTGGTAGTTATTACGGTGAAATGTATCCATCTATTTTGCGTTTAAGAGATGGACGTCTTCTCTTCACATTTACAGTGAGGGCTGCTGTTGCTCCAGCGTCTCCTCCACTGGGAGTGCAAGCGGTATTTGGTGAAGAAACCAATAATGGAGTTGTTTTTACCTTTAACAAAGATAGAATCATCCTAGATGATAAAACTCCTCCGGG
>CAYWYX010000017.1:1764-34714 GCA_964462735.1 uncultured Acidobacteriota bacterium
TTACCCGATTCAAAAGAGTGTCTGCTTGAGGAGAAATTACTTAAACCCTATGCTCAGGTATCTCAAGTGTTTGTCCATTCAGATCGAGAAATTATTGAAACTTGCCGAAAAGCTAACGCCATTATTTTGTGGCATCATGCCTATCTTACCCAACAGATATTGGAACACCTTCAATGTTGTCAAGTAATAGTAAGAAATGGCGTAGGATTTGATAATGTTGATGTAGAAGCAGCCTCTCGATTGTCAATTCCTGTATGTAATGTTCCTGATTATGGTACTGAGGAAGTAGCTGATCACGCTCTAGCTTTAGCCTTGTACTTGGCCCGTAATCTTTCGGCATCTTCAAAAGATGTCCAACAGGGTAACTGGAACTGGCGATCTGCCAAGCCTATCCGTCGATTTCGACAACAAGTATTTGGCATTTTAGGGTGTGGACGAATTGGCACATGTGCTGCCATGAGGGCAAAGGCGTTTGGGTTTCAAGTGAATTTCTTTGATCCTTATTTACCAGATGGTTATGATAAGTCACTCGGTATTCATCGTTGCAAATCACTAGAAGGTTTTCTTCGTTCCGTGGATATTCTTTCCATTCACGTGCCTTTGAATCAAAACACCCTAAAACTTATCTCTGAGAAAACACTACCCTTTATGAAAAAGGGATCAATTTTAGTAAATACCTCCCGTGGACCTGTGGTTGATGAAATAGCCCTTTTTCAAGCCTTAGATTCAGGTCACATTGCTGCTGCTGGATTAGACGTAGTTGAAGACGAAACTAAATCTCACCAGCTACTTTCCAAGCATCCACAATGCATAATTACACCACACTGTGCGTTTTATTCCGAAGACTCTTGGAAAGAAATGAGAACCAAATCATGTCTGACTGTTATTGACGCATTATTAAAGAAACCTCTCAGAAACGTAGTAAATGGTGTTCATTCAGTTCAAAAATGACTATCTATTTGTTCTTAGCTAATAACTAGTACCGTCCGTACTTAGCCAATGCTTTTAGCATCGACTTAGTTTCTTTTATTAGAGGAATCATCTTACTTTCCTTGTTGTCATATTCATGAATAAGTTCAAGTACCTCACTAACCTTGTCCATAGGAACAACCACCACCCCATCGCTATCTCCTACGATATAATCACCTGGTCGTACTAAAACACCTCCACACCTAACAGGCACCTGCATCGCGGTACTGATAAAACGTCCCACCACAGTAGCAGGACTTACTGACCGACTGTAAACTGGAAAACCCAATCGTGAAATTTCCTCAATATCACGAGCAGCGCCATCAATTACCGCCCCAGCTAGGCCACGAACCATTGCTGTAGTAGCCATAAGATTCCCAATACCTGAAACGTGTAATCCATTTTCTAGAACATAAACTAAAACACTCCCAGGAGGCGCTTCATCCAAGACTTTTAAATGGTAGTTAGGATAATTTCTCTTATCAGTTGTTAAAATTGGTCTAAGAAGAGCAGTTGCAGCAGGACCCACAATTTTGGCCTTAAAAATTGGCTTCATATCATAATGCATAAATCCAGCTCGACCTGTTGCCGTTTCAATGGCATCAGCTAAGTTGCCGGTACTGGCCTTCTTTAACTCACTTATGATTTCAGTCTGAGTGAGTTTATGAACCCCTGGCTTAGCAGTATATTGAGATGGATTTATCCATGTATAGAAGGCAACCGCAAACATACTTGCAATAACCAAGATCGGAAAAACAATCGTCGAACGTTGCATGAAAGCTCCTTTTCTGAAAATTATCCAGTTAAGAATTGGCTTTAACAGAATTATTACAACAAATCACAGTTAATTAAACCGATGATATTAAACTTTTACATCAGCGCTTAAGATATAACTTTAGACTCCATTGTACTCAGAAATGACCACAAACCCTTGCCAAAATAATAAATTCTCCTAAGGTAAGCACCAATTAATTTGTTGTAGATCTAATCATAGCACCTTAAACTACCGACCTAATTTGTCTTTATAAGGTGGAGGAAGTTTTTGTTATACCAAAACACTTTTACTTCTAATTCTTTAACCTAACTAACTGAAAGAAAACTTCTTATGAAACATAGTATGTCATGGGTAATCTGTCTTATTTTATTTATGATGTATTTTCCATTAAATGCCCAGACAACAGAACAATCCTCATTAGACCTTCTATCAAAAGCCCAGTCTGCATATAGAACTGGTCACTTCCAACAAGCGTTATCTTTAGCAAATCAAGCTATTAAAAAAAACCCTAGCGATGACCAAGGTTTTTTGGTACGTGGATGGCTGTACGAAATGAACAGACAACATCATCGAGCCATCAATAACTACAATGAAGTTTTAAGGCTAGATCCCTTTTCCGTAGATGCTTATAATCGTCGCGGAAGTGAATATTTCAAGCTTGGAAATATCAAAAGATCGATCGCTGATTTCGACAAAGCAATTAATCTTGACCCAAAACAGGCACCCTATCATTGGCAGCGAGGAATTTCCTACTACTATGCTGGTCGCTATCAAGAAGGACGTGACCAATTTCAGTCTCATCAGCGAGTTAATTCTAATGACGTCGAAAATGCTGTCTGGCATTTTCTATGTCAGGCCCGTTTGGTTGGATTGATCAAGGCACGCCAGTCAATTCTAAAAATTAACAGCGATCCTAGAGTTCCAATGATGGAAGTTTATCAACTATTTACTGGGGTCGGAACGGTGGAAAATGTTTTAGCCGCTGCTAACAAAAATTCAGAAAAACCACTCGTTCTTCAAAGACAACTTTTTTATGCCAATCTATACCTTGGCTTATATTTTGAAGCAATCGGTAACAGTCAATTAGCTCAAGAACATATTTTCTTGGCAGCCGAAAAATATCCATCTCAACATTACATGGGAGATGTTGCTCGTGTCCATGCAGAAATATTGAAGAAACCTTGAAGAATTTATGTTTTGAATCAAACCTAACATTTAAAGAGTTTTAAGGAATTGACAAAAATCGGCTAAGTATTTTTCTTTCTGATTAAAACTTGACTTGTTCATTATTGAAGGCAAGCAAGAGCTAAAAAAACATTTGCGGGGAAAATGTAAAAATGCCTTATCAACTGCTACGCTTTGCATTCAATAAGCAGTATCCGGAAAATCGTATGTTTCGATGTCCTGATCAACTAAAGGCACACTATGATGCTGTCATTATCGGTGCTGGTGGCCATGGCCTAGCAACTGCCTACTATTTAGCCCGAGATCATAGTATTTCTAACGTAGCTGTTTTGGAGAAAAATTATATAGGAAGTGGCGGAACTGGAAGGAACACTGCCATCGTTAGATCAAACTATCTAACTGCCGAAGGTATAAGATTTTACGATGAAAGTGTACGATTATTTCAAGACCTATCAACTGACTTAGACCTAAACCTATTTTATTCTCAACGCGGACATTTCACTCTAGCCCATAGTGATGCCACTTTACGAACAATGCGCTGGCGGGCAGAAGTTAATAAACATTTAGGTGTAAAAAGTGAGTTAGTTAGTCCAGAGATAATCCAGGAATTTTGTCCCCACCTAGACTTAAATTGTAATGGGCATATGCCCGTATTAGGCGCCCTGTTCCATCCTCCAGGAGCAATCGCCCGTCATGATGCCGTTGCCTGGGGATATGGTCGGGCTGCTAGTCAACGGGGCGTTGAAATTCACCAACAGACAGAAGTCACTGGAATCAAATTAAAGAGTGGTGGAGTAATTGGTATTCAAACCAACCGAGGTGAAATTGAAACTCCTAAGGTATTATCTGCCGTTGCTGGCTACACTCCAAAAATAATGCAGATGGTAAACATCCCGACACCTCTTGAAATACATCCCCTGCAGGCTTGTGTAACAGAACCACTAAAACCGTGGTTAGACACTATTATTGTCTCTGCAAATTTTCACCTCTATGTTAGTCAATCTTCACGAGGAGAGTTAGTAATGGGTGCAGCACTTGATCCATATGCACTACATTCACCCAGATCGACCTTAGATTTTGTAGAAGGACTGGCAGGACACCTTTTAGAGTTATTTCCCTTTCTCTCTGATGTAAAGGTATTACGGCAGTGGGGAGGATTAGCCGATATGACACCAGATTTTTCACCAATTATGGGTAAAACACCTATCGATGGATTTTATGTTGATGCTGGATGGGGAACCTGGGGATTTAAAGCAACCCCAGTATGTGGCAAAACTATGGCTTATACCCTAGCCAACGATGATCCCCATCCGTTGATTGTTCCATTTTCTCTATCCCGCTTCGAGAAATATGAGTTAGTAGGTGAAAAAGGTGCAGCTTCAGTTGGACATTAGTCAATTTTTACTTTTAGCTATATAGAGGTTGCTAGTGAAACTTATGCATTGTCCCATTAACGGTTGGAGACCCATTCAAGAGTTTTCATATGGAGGGCCCTTCAGACCCATGCCGCCTCCTCAAACTTGTACTGACCAACAATGGGCCAACTATGTGTTTAACCGAGATGGAGCGGCGGGTGTCAAAAAGGAGTGGTGGTATCATTTGGCCAGTGGAGTTTGGTTCATTGCAGAGCGAAATACTCTTACAGATGAAATTCTCCGCACTTATCTATTTCAAAAAATGAAACCTCATGAGTAAACGGCTCAGTCAACAACCCAAAGAATGGATCGATCGAAAAAAGCCGATTAAGTTTCGATTTGAAGGACATGATTTTAAAGGTTTCGAGGGTGACCGGTTAAGTACTGCACTGTGGGCTTCTGGTGTTAGGGTTTTGGGCCGAAGTTTTAAGTACCACCGTCCTCGAGGAATTCTAAGTTTGTCTGGCCTAGATTGCAATGCCCTAGCTGAAAATCAAACCTCCACTAACGTAAGAATGGATAGCACTTTGATCCAGGACGGGATGGAGTTTAGAGCTGTCAATACCTGGGGAGGGACCCAATCAGATCGATACCGGATAATGGATCTGTTTTCTTCCCTGATGCCTGTTGGATTTTACTATAAAACATTTCATCGACCTTCATGGCTTTTCCCTTTTTTTGAACGGAAACTGCGGCAGGTTGCTGGCTTAGGTAAAGTTCATCCAGATCAAATTTTACGGAAAACTCCTAAACGATATGACTTCTGTGATCTACTAGTGATCGGGTCTGGTCCTGCCGGATTATCTTCTGCTCTAATTGCGGGAAAACTGGGTCTAAAAGTCCTCATCGTAGAAGAAGAGGTCCACCCCGGAGGAACACTTAGTTATCAGTTGTTTTCTGAACAAGAAGGACCTGGAACCCTAAATAGGCTTTTATCTGAAATAGCTAATCATTCCAACATAGAAATACGAACTCAAACCTCAGCAGCTGGTTATTATGCAGATCACTGGATTGCCTTAGTTGATCCCCAGAAGATGACTAAATTGCGTGCCCGAAGTGTCATAGTTTCTAGTGGTTGTTACGAACAACTGTGTGTATTCCGAAATAATGACTTACCGGGAGTGATGCTTGCTTCGGCTGCCCAGAGACTGATCCACCAATTTGCGGTTAGGCCTTTTCAGAAAGCTCTAGTCTTGACAGCCAATAGTGATGGATACCGAGCTGCCGTTGACCTTCAACAATCTGGAGTATCTGTAGTTTTAATTGCTGATCTTCGGCCTGAGGGAGAACACTCAGTCTGGAAGGATCAAGCGTTAAGGTATAACATCCCTATCCAACCTGGAACAGCAGTTTATGAGGCAATTCCCTCAAGCGGAAAACAGGGAATAAAAGGGGCTGTATTGTGTTCTATCAATAGTCAAGGACACGTACAATCTAAAGAGATGGATCAGGTAATTTATTGTGACGGGATTGCAATGAGCGTGGGATGGGCCCCAGCTGATGGAATTCTCCGACAAGCTGGAGGACAAATGATTTACCAAAAAGCCTTGGAACAATATGTTCCAGAAAAGCTGCCTCCTGGAATTTTTGCAGCAGGACGCTTAAATGGGGTCTATCTTTTATCAGATCAACTGAAGGATGGTACTCGAGCTGGCTGTCAAGCTACAGCCTACCTAGGAAAAGCAGATGTTAACATTCCTTCTTCAGTTGATAGGCAAAATTCTCCAATGAGTCATCCATTCCCAATTATTTCTCACCCCAAAGGAAAAAACTTTGTAGATCTCGACGAAGATATCCAACTTAAGGATCTTGAGAATAGTGTGCAAGAAGGATTTGATTCAATGGAACTACTCAAACGTTATTCCACCTTTGGCATGGGTCCTAGTCAAGGGAAACATTCTAACCTCAATACTGGTCGGATTCTGTCTAAGTTAAAAGGAAAATCATTAACTAATACAGGCTTAAACACCTCCAGACCCTTTACCAATCCCGTACCTTTAGGTCATCTAGCTGGTCGAATTTTTAGTCCTTACAGACAAACTCCTCTTCATGTTAGCCACAAGAGACTGGGAGCACAATTCATGTATGCGGGAAACTGGCTTAGGCCTGAATACTATCCATCACCCCTAAAAACCCGAGAAGAAACAATTTATGAAGAGGTTAAAGTAGTTCGAACTGGAGTCGGTATCATAGATGTTAGTACTTTAGGAAAATTAGAAATTTTTGGACCAGATGCTGTGGAGTTTATCGAGCGTATGTATACCGGGCGTTTCACTAAGTTAAAGGAAGGCAAAAGCCGATATATTCTTATGTGCGATGAAAGTGGAGTTATGGTTGATGACGGCATTGCCGCTCGACTTGCTACTGACAGTTTTTATGTAACAACCACTAGTAGTGCTTCCGACAGTGCTGCCCGTGAAATGAATCGGTGGGCTATATCTTGGTCGCTCAATGTAAATATTCTTAATGTCACCGGAATGTATGGAGCAATAAACCTGGCTGGCCCCCTCTCTCGAAAGGTATTACAGTCATTAATAGATATTGACTTAGATTCCAAAAACTTTCCTTATCTAGCTATTCGAAAATGTTACGTAGGTGGTGCACCAGCTCGAGTTTTAAGAGTAGGATTTGTAGGAGAGTGGGGCTATGAAATCCACGTACTAACAGAATCGATGCTCCCAGTGTGGGATCAGATTATGGATAAAGGAGCTCTTCATGGAATTCTTCCGTTTGGAGTAGAGGCCCAACGACTACTTCGATTAGAGAAAGGGCACCTTATTGTAGGTCAGGATTCCGATGGCTTATCTTATCCACAGGAGGCTGGATTAGACTGGGCGGTGAAAACTGACAAATCTTTCTTTATTGGTCAGAGAAGCTTAACAATCTTAAATAAAAATGTGCTAAAACGACAACTAGTAGGCTTTGTTCTTCCCAAGGAATATGATGGCCCTATTCCAAAGGAATCTCATCTTGTAATTGAAAAAGGTGAAATCACAGGAAGAGTAACTAGCGTAGCTTTTAGTCCTACTCTAGGCCACATAATTGGAATGGCCTATGTAGCATCTCACCTAGCTAAGCCCAAAACTACAATTCAGATTCTAATTAATAAAGGCCACCTACTGAGTGCTCAGGTAGCTAACCTTCCTTTTTATGATCCAAAAAATCTTCGACAGAGTGAAACCCAACAAACCGAAGGTGCCTTGTGAAAACTATTCCTAGAAAAAGCCCATTACATGAAATGCTCAAAGAAAAAAATCCTATATTATGGAAAGAAGTTCATGGAATGCCTGTCGTGCTTCGATTTGCCGAACTCCAAGTTGAAAAGCTCGCTAAACGTGATCTTGCTCTTGCAGATGTCAGCTGCTTTCCTCGCTTAGGATTGAGAGGTATGGGGATGTCATCCTGGTTAACTACCCTGGGTCTTAATGTACCTAAAACAATTTACTCAGTAGGCCCTATAGAAAACCAAGGAACTTTGGTAAAGATAGATAAAAACGAAGTAATTATCGAAGATGGAGTTCATGGAACTGTAGTTTCAAGAATTTCTCAAGAAATCTTAGTTGCCCCAAAAGGAATATCTTCAATAGTACGACAAGAGGCGTCATTTTTTTTGACCGGTAATAAATCTTATAAAGTAATTTCCGAAACTTGCGGACATAACTTTAAAGAATCGGGAGATCAGTTCGTCATGACGCGAGTAGCTGGTGTTTCATGTTGCTTATTACCTGTACAATCATCTGAATTTCAGGGCTATCGAATTTGGGTGGACCCGAGTTATAGTGTATATCTCTGGAAAATTATTTTGCAGATCGTTCATGAATATGAAGGAGATATAATTGGGCTGGCTTGTCTTTACCCCAGCCTATCCTAGAGTAATTTCAACGAAAGGATAAAGTCGATGAACCTTGAAAACGCCCACGACTTCTTGAAGAAAAATAACGTTAGGTACATTCTCGCCCAATTTGTTGACATCCATGGAGTTGCAAAAACGAAGTCAGTTCCAGTTGATCATTTCCAAGATATTCTAACCGATGGGGCTGGGTTTGCAGGATTTGCTGTTTGGGGATTAGGACAAGAACCTCACGATCCAGATTTTATGGCAGTAGGAGATCTAGAAACTTTAACCTTAGTACCCTGGCAACCAGGGTACGCTAGAATTGTTTGCACTGGAACAGTAAAGGGTAAACCTTACCCCTTCGACACCCGCCACATCCTCCAGCAACAAGTGAATCGAATGAATCAACGAGGATGGGTCTTTAACACAGGGTTAGAACCTGAATTTATGCTATTGTCTAGAAATTCAGACGGCTCCTTACATCCAGCTGATGACTCCGACATTCTAGAAAAACCTTGTTATGACTACAAAGGATTATCAAGAAGTCGGGGTTTTCTAGAAAAGTTAGTTGATTCTTTACAATCGATTGGATTTGATGTTTACCAAATAGATCATGAGGATGCTAATGGTCAATTTGAAATTAATTTCTCTTTCTCACCAGCCATTACTTCAGCAGATCGTTACGTTTTGTTTAGGATGGCTGCCAGTGAAATTGCTCGTGAGTTTGGAACTATTTGTTCTTTCATGCCAAAACCTATGACTAATCGAACAGGTACTGGAACCCATATGCATATGTCGATCTGGGATACTAAAGACAATGATCTTTTTAAGGATAAATCTGACAAAAACCAACTTGGATTATCTGAATTGGCTTACCAATTCTTGGGAGGGTTGCTCGCACATGCTCCAGCCCTTGCAGCATTAGTTGCTCCTTCAGTTAATTCGTACAAGCGTCTAGTTGTTGGTCGATCTCTGTCTGGAGCCACTTGGGCCCCTGCTTATATTTCCTATGGAGATAATAACCGAACCTCGATGGTGCGCGTTCCACAAGGACGTCTTGAACTCAGATTAAGTGACTCTAGTTGCAATCCCTATTTAGCAACAGCTGCAGTAATTGCGGCTGGCTTAGATGGAATTGAACGCAAGCTAGATCCAGGCCTTCCACATAACATAAATCACTACCGATACACCGAGGAAGCTCTTAAGGAAATGGGGATTGGCATATTACCTCAAAACCTCATTGAAGCTATCAATGCTCTTAAAAAAGATGTTCTATTTTTTGATCAATTAGGAAAAGATTTTTTGAATGAATACATTCAGCTAAAAGAAATGGAGTGGACTGAATACCAACGCCACGTCTCCGATTGGGAGGTCAATCGGTATTTGGAGTTTTTCTAAGCCAAGTTAATTATTGTTGAAAAATAATTTGAAAGGTCCTTAAGATTACTATGTGCGGTATTGTCGGATTAATGATTAAGACTGTCTCAAAGAGGAGTCAGCTTGGAGAATGGATAACTCCTATGATTATTTGCATGGGAGATCGCGGTTCAGATTCAGCAGGCTTAGCAGTGTTTGTACCTATAGA
The DNA here is from genome assembly GCA_964462735.1 of uncultured Acidobacteriota bacterium. GTDB lineage: Bacteria > Acidobacteriota > Terriglobia > Versatilivoradales > Versatilivoraceae > JAKUNG01. The sequence continues at coordinate 11,529 of CAYWYX010000017.1, forward strand.
CGATACTAGTGTAAAACGATTTAGTCTGTTCTCTCTCCAACCAAGCTTCAACTGGAAAAACCTAGAGAAGGATTTAAATAAAGAGACTTCTTTTAACTCCACTGTAAGTGGACTTGAGAACCATGGACAAGTTTTATCTTCAATGCCCCCCAAAGATTTTGAGGGATGGCTAAAACAAAGATTTCCATTTATTCATTCACTTTCGATTGGCCAATCTATTGAAGTGTACAAGGACATGGGTCATCCCAGAGACATTGCCAATCGTTACAATTTTGAGGAAATCAATGCCAGCCATTGTGTGGGCCACACTCGGATGGCAACTGAGTCAGCTGTCTCCCCTGCCCATGCCCATCCTTTCACTGCTGGAGAGGACTTCTGCTTAGTCCACAATGGCTCTCTCTCAAATCCATGGAGCCTCCGAAGGAAATTAGAAAAAAAAGGGATTAATTTTGAAACAGACAATGACACTGAGGCAGCCTGTCGTTTCCTAGAATGGCGGATGCAAGAAGGGCAATCTCTTGAACAGGCTCTTCAAGAAGCCTTTGTCGAACTGGATGGCTTTTACACTCTGCTAATGGCAACCAAAAAAAAGATTGTACTGGTAAGAGATGCTTTTGCTTGTAAACCAGCTGTTGTTGCTGAAACTAAGGATTATGTTGCCATCGGTTCTGAATTCCGTTCTCTAGCTCATCTACCTGGAATCAAAAATGCTAAACTCTTTGAACCAGCACCAGAGGAAATCTATTCATGGACCGTTTAGATCTAAACCAAATGTCTGTCCGCCAACTAAACCACTACTTGCATTATGAATTACCCGAGAAGGGAATTAATCAACTTGAGATTGCTAACCCAAATGGGTTTCACAATATTGCCGTTGGTCTCGATATTCCTGTCACAATTGATGTTTATGGTCACGCGGGATATTTTCTGGGAGGAATGAACAAACAAGCAAAAATTATTGTCCATGGAAATGTTGGTTGGAGTGTTGCAGAAAATATAATTTCAGGCCAGGTCTGGATTAAAGGCTTCGCCTCTCAGTGTGCAGGAGCATCAGGACATGGAGGCTTATTATTTATCGAGGGAAGTTCTTCCTCTCGCTGTGGCATCTCAATGAAAGGCTGCGATATTGTGGTCGGTGAGGATGTGGGTCACATGTCAGCTTTTATGGCTCAAGCAGGTCATCTGGTCATCTGTGGAAATGCTGGAGCAGGGCTTGGTGACTCTATCTATGAGGCAATTATCTATATACGTGGAAAAATTCATTCTCTGGGTTCAGATGCTCAGGAAGAACCAATGAGAGAGCATGATTATGAAAAAGTTAAAACCCTCCTCAATCAAACAGGTATTAATTACTCACCTAAAGAATTTAAAAGGGTAGCCTCTGCTAAGAAGCTGTATCAATGGAACGTTGATGCTCATCAGGAGTATTAAATCTTAATTAGCTTCGATAAATGATTGTGTAATAGCTATGAAAATTGATCACGAAGAGAACTCACTATACAACCAACAGATTCTTCAATATATTCACCGCGCTGCACAAAAGGGGCTTTATGATATCCGAGGATTAGGAGCTAAAAGAAAAGTGCCTGGTTTTGACGATTTGGTTTTCTTGACAGCTTCGAGCTCACGATATCCTCTGGAAGGCTACCGAGAAAAATGCCTAACTCAAACTCTCCTGGGAACCCGTCACGCAAAAAAGCCAGTTAGCCTAAAGATTCCAATTACCATAGCAGGAATGAGTTTCGGTTCACTATCTGCAAACGTCAAAGAATCCATCGGTAGAGCAGCAACAAAAATAGGAACATCAACGACTACTGGAGATGGGGGAATGACGCCAGAGGAACGAACTTCTTCTAAAACTCTCGTTTATCAGTGCCTACCTTCACGCTATGGCTTTAATCCTGATGATATGCGTCAAGCCGACGCTATTGAAATCGTTCTGGGTCAGGGAGCTAAGCCTGGGGGTGGCGGAATGTTACTAGGGCTTAAGGTTAGCCCACGAGTAGCTAAAATGCGAACTCTACCTGAAGGAATTGATCAGCGTTCAGCCTGCCGACATCCAGACTGGGTAGGGCCTGATGATTTGACAATCAAAATTAATGAACTCCGAGAAATTACAGATTGGCAGATTCCCATTTACGTTAAACTGGGGGCTACCAGAGTAAATGATGATGTAAAACTTGCTGTCAAAGCAGGTGCTGATGTCATAGTCCTTGACGGGATGCAGGGAGGGACAGCAGCTACTCAACAGGTATTTATCGAACATGCTGGAATCCCAACCCTACCAGCTTTACGCCAAGCAATAGAAGCTCTTGACGAAATGGATGTCTTAGGTGAGATACAACTAATAATCTCAGGAGGAATTCGGACTGGTGCTGACGTTGCAAAAGCTCTGGCAATGGGGGCAGATGCAGTATCTATTGGACAAGCTGTTTTGATGGCACTAGGCTGTAACAGCAAATCCTATTTCGATGGTCAACAAACTATTAATGTCGAAGAAGAATATCAAAAACTAGGAACCGCACCTGGTTATTGTCATCATTGTGAAACAGGACTCTGTCCGGTCGGAGTGACCACGCAACTGCCTGACCTTGAAAAGCGGTTACAACCCGATTGGGGTGAACGGCGGCTAACAAATTACCTGCAGACCCTCAATATGGAATTGACAACACTAGCACGGGCTTGTGGTAAATCTAATGTTCATCATCTAGAAAGAGAAGACCTGGTAGCGCTAACAGTTGAGGCAGCAGCAATGGCCAAGGTTCCGCTTGCAGGTACGGATTGGATTCCTGGGGCAAAAGGGATTTAGACAGAACTGACTTCCCCTAACAATAACGGTCAGGATTTTTAGTTTCAGGCATAGTGTCACCATCCAATTCTTAACTACCCTGAAATTTATCATTGACTTAGTTCGTTCCTAGCTTTTTGTATGATTTCAACCTCATCTGAGGGAGGTTTCTGCCAAGTGCCAAAACGGCTCAGCACTGGAATTCCAGCTTGTTTTGCCTCAACCATAAACTCTGTAAATTTGATTCCCACCAACACTGGATCAATGATTGGAGTTCCTCCAGAATGAACATTACCTGTAACTGTTAAAGGGCAACTTTGAAGAGTACAACCCATTAGAATAGCTTCAGCTCCATCCTGCTCAACACATTCTTGTGCTACCTTTAGAGTTCGAGAAATAACTTCTTCCGAAGAGATTTTCTCAGGGTAGGAATCACGAGCAGAAAGACCAATATGTCGAACTGAAGCAAGTTTGGAATCAGTCCCGTAAAGCTGCGCTAACTCACGATAGCAGTGAACTGTCTTGTATTCAGTAGCTATAACAGAGTACCTTTGACAAATTAAGTTGGTATAGTGAGATCCAGCTTCAAAGGCAGCAGTTACGGGAAAATCTACTAGTTCTCGAGCTTCTCCTAATCCTGGGTCATAGCAGCAGCAGATAAATACGGCATCAAAACCTTCTTTTTGAGCCTTTAAGACACGTTGTACAACTGCATCAGCACATCGATGCCGATAATAAATATATGTGACATAATTAAGTGGATAGACATCAGCAATGTTCTCAAACACGATCTCAGTATCTGCTCTGACTACCTGCAGACATCGCTCCTTTTCTTGCATTTCACCTCCAAAAGGATTCAGGAGAAGAATTTGCATAGTTTATCCCTAGTCTTTAGTGGCGATTGAATTTTTCAGTAAGAACCCAAAATTCACCAGTAACAAAATTATTTGTCATCTACTTACGATTGTTTTCTCCTTTGCTGGAGAGTTGCTTCTATATCAAGTGAAAAATCATCACCGATAACTATCCCATAAACCTTCAAGGCTGATTCCCGAGTTAAAAGTCCCTGTATAACATCTTGCCTAACTTTCTCAGGAGATCGTTCATAAGGGTTCCCCCATCCACCGCCACCTGGAGTAGTACTAATTAGTCTTGAACCTTTTTCTAAAACCCGGGTAACTTTCGAAGGAAGCTGTTCAATAGTGCCATCTGGCAGAATGACTTGGCAATTACCAGAGGAAGCGCTCTTTCCACCAAAGACTCCCCAAGGAGAAAATTCAAAGCGATCTGAACTAAGAGTTACTGTTACTCGATCTGCCAATACTTCAAACTCTCTCTGCATTCCATATCCTCCCCGAAAATTACCGGCGCCCGCACTTTCAGGAACCAGACCATATCCATGGATAAAGAACGGATAGGTAGATTCTATAACTTCGACTGGAGCATTTCGTGTATTAGTCATATGCATTTGAACAGCAGAGGTCCCATCACTATCCACCAATGCTCCTTGACCTCCTCCATATGTCTCAATGTAGTTGAACAAACTCCCGGTCCTTGGATTACGCCCACCAATATTTAAGAGATTCATAGTACCCGAGCAAGCTGCCGAAACCCTTTCTGGAACTACCTGAAGAAAAGCTTTCATCAACGAATCCACAATACGTTGCGTAGTAACAATATTAGAATTACACAGAGCTCCAGGAAACTGGACTTCCATCAGCGTACCAGGCTTTGTCAAAACTTTAATTGCTCGGAAGGCCCCAGAATTTGGAGGTAATCCAGGGTCCAGTAATGCTTTAGCAACATAATAGGCACAGGCTTTTACCGAGGGAGGTCTGCAGTTAACAGGACCTAGTACTTGGGAATCAGTTTCCCTAAAATCAGCAACTATTTTTGACCCTTGAATAACAACCTTAACCCTAATGGCAATCGGAGTTGAAGAAAGTCCATCTCCCTCCAGAAAATCCTCACCACGATATTCTCCCTCTGGGAGGTTTTTAATAGCTGCAGAAATTCTACGCTCGGAGTAGTCCATGATCTCGTGCATGTAATGAAGTACAATGTCTGGGCCATATTTTTCCATCAGACTATTCAGGCGAGTTTCTCCTACATTATTTGCAGCAATTTGTGCCGCTAAATCCCCTCTAAACTCTACTGGTGTTCGAAGGTTTTGAGTTATCAAACGAACTAAGTCCTCATCAATTTTCCCCTGCTTGACTAACTTCAAAGGTGGAATTTGTAGTCCTTCTTGATAATGTTCCCACACCCCAAAAGCCATACTTCCTGGAGCAAAACCACCTACATCTACATGATGGGACATATTAGCAACATAAGCCATAAGTTCATTCTGATAGAACACCGGTGACACTAAAGTAATATCGTTAAGGTGTCCTGGCCCTTCGGGATAGGGTGTGTTAATCGCAATGTCATCTCCAGGGTTGAGGGTTTCAGGAGGTACCCCTTTGATTGCTGTCTGAACAGCAGGAAGCATTACTCCGAGATGAAGTGGGGTCCCTACTTCTCCTTGGGCCACTAGTTGCCCCTCACGAGTGAAAACAGCACCACTGCAATCTCTTCGGTCCTTAATATTTGTTGAAAAGGAAGTACGAATCAGAGCTGCTACCATTTCATCAGCCACTGAGTAAATGGAATTAGTCATAACCTGTAAGGTAATAGGATCTGTCTGTACTTTAGTTTTTGATTCCTCAAGGATCATTGAATATCCTCCAAAGAAATTATTAGATTGTTTAGTTTATCAATTTCACCTTGCTGGCCCGGCAATATGAGTGTTGTCGAATCTAATTGCTCAATGATGGCCGGTCCCTTGACTATCGCACCCCAGCCAAGCTTAGACCGATCATAAACAATAGTCTCTTCAAAACGCCCAGAAAAATAAACTTTTCTTGATTTCTTGATGCTCGAGTTTAAATCTACCTGTTTCTGTTGAAATTTAGAGGGATGAGGCTTTGGTAATTTTCCTACTGATGCCAATCGGATGTTCACAATCTCAGTAAGAGTTTTTTCATCATGGTAGCCATAGGTTGCCTGATGATTTTGATGGAATATTCGGATTAATGGACTTAGATTTTTCCAAATGGAAAGATCCTCCACATTAAAAGATACTGGTAATGAAAACCCTTGACCTTGGTAACGCATATCCAAACCTGCTACAAAAATAATTTCTGAGCCATTGAGTCCCTCATTTTCCATTTGCGTTAATGCCAGAACTTTCATTTCATTGATTACCTGCAGTAGTTGTTTTAAGGTGGCCTGTTTCTCCGCCCACAAAACAGTTCGAACATAATCATGACGAAAATCGGCAGTGAGTAAACCTAAAGCAGAACTAACTCCTGGGGAAGGTGGAACAAGCACTCTGGGAATTTGCAACTCTGTAGCTAATTCAGCAGCATGAATAGGGCCACCACCACCAAAACTAACCAAAGTAAATTCCCTCGGATCATAACCTTTTTCCACAGAAAGACGTCTGATTGCTTTAGCCATTACAGCATTAATCACTCTAACAATGCCTTCTGCTGCCTTATATAAGGGTAAGCCTAAGGGAGTGGCAATTTTCTCTTGAATCACTTTTTTAGCAAGATTTTTATCAATAGCCATTTCTCCTGCCAAAAGGTGCATGGGATTAAGTCGACCTAAAACCACATTAGCATCTGTAACAGTAGGTTCATTGCCTCCACGTTGGTAGCAGGCCGGTCCTGGGTCGGCACCTGCACTTCTTGGACCGACTTGCAGAGCCTGACCTCCATCAATCCAGCCAATGCTCCCACCTCCTGCGCCTACTGTATTAATCTCAATGGCAGGTATTTTAAGGATCTGACCTGCAATCTCAGTTTCTTCAGCAAAGTGAAGACTACCATTAAAGGCTACAGCCACATCAGCACTTGTACCTCCTACATCAATAGAAATGATGTTTTTAACACCAGCCTGTTGACCTAAAACTAATCCACTTAATGCGCCGGCAGCTGGACCGGATAACACCATATGTACACAATGAGTCTGGGCTGTTTTAGAGGTCATGATTCCACCATTTGACTGCATTAGATGGAGCTTTGATGGAATATTAAGAGAGGTTAAACCTTTTTCAAGTTGACGGAGATAACTACCAACTGAGGGGAGCACATAAGAATTAACTGTGGTGGTGCTCATTCTTTCAAATTCCTTAAACTCCGGCAGAATTTCAGAGGAAAGAGAAACCGTTGCTGTTGGGATCTCCTGTTGAATCAATTCTCGCAACTTCTCTTCATGTGACGCATTTACATAAGAATGGAGTAAACAAACTGCAATATTTTTAATTCCTTGAGCATTTAGCCTCTTAAGAATCTTACGTGTTGGCTTTTCCTGTAACGGAAGTTTGATCTCACCTGTATACAAGACCCTTTCAGGTATTTCAAAACGGAGTTCCCGCGGAACTAATGGTTCCGGTCGCTGCAAGAAGTAGTCATAGAGACGAGGACGATCCTGACGCATAATATAAGGCACATCTCTAAAACCAGCTGTGACCAAAAGAGCTACTGGAGCTCCTTTACGCTCAAGAATGGTGTTTGTTGCTACTGTCGTACCGTGAATAAAAAACTGAATCTCTTCAGCAACAACATCAAATTCATCCAAAAGTCGCCGTAGGCCATCAACAACAGCAGCACTAGGATTTGCTGGACTGCTAGGAACTTTGAGCAAACGAAATGCTTTCTTCTTCTCATTGAAACAAACAATATCTGTAAACGTTCCTCCTACATCGACTCCAACACGGACAGACATAATCTTCCTCTTTCAATAATGAATTATTCCCCTATTAAAACAGCACTAGTATTACCAAGGTCAATGATTACAAATTCTTAGGCTAGTAAATAATTCCTTAAAGATAACCGGTGACCATTTTAATCTTGAACACTTGGAAAAACAAATCAAGTCTCTAAGCCAAATGCACTTTAGAATAAACTTAATTTTTAACGTTATAACAACTCCCTTCTCCTATAATAGATTAACAATTGAATCAGAACACATAGCAACAAGACTAAACTGACCATTTGGTAAGGGACCCGAGAACCTCCCCAAACACCAACTATTCCTCCTCCAAATGAACCTACTCCAAAACCAATAGCCAGTGTGGCTTCATGCATTCCACTAGCTAACCCTTGATGTCGACCATCAAAACTCGTCGTGCTGTAAAAAATACTAGAAAAATAATTATAACTAGTAAGAAATGCAAACAATATAAGACCAATGGTCAGAAATAAAATCGTACTGCTGTATGTGAGCAACATAAGACCAATTAAAGCAATGAATTGCACTAGTAAAGTTATTGAAAAGCGGTATCTCCAAAATGTTAGAACTTTCATGATTGAGTAGGTTAGGAGAACAGTAATTCGGTTTGCTACTAACATCATTCCATGTATAGGAGAACTAATTCCGAGTTCATGAATTAGATGAGGAAGGAGATAGATAATAAGACTCATTCCCATAGCACCAGCAAAATTGGCTGTCCAACCTAAATAAACAAAAGTACGTAATGACTCCTGGACTTTTAAACTATCTGTGTTTTTTTTCTTGGCAAAATGAATTGGTGGATTAATGGAAGAATTTTCAAAAAGAATCACAATCAAAACACTACTCATTAAAAAGATGGCTATCCACAAAGGCAAAACGGGGTCGACTGGAAATGACCAACCTCCCAATACCTGTCCAGTGATCATTCCGACATTCCAAGAGACACAGAACCAAAATAATCTTTGACTGGTCAGGTTAGAGCCTAGATGTGAGACTCCTCCTTGGGTTAACCAAGAAATTACGGGTGGGTGAAGAAATCCTACTGAAGCTCCCACCAAGGCTCCCATAATATAAAATCCAAAAGTAGATAACTGCAGGTAAACACAGGCAAGGAGTATGACTATGTGCACAACAGCGCCTACTGCTATTACCTGGCGACGACCCCAAATATCAGAACATCGTCCACCAAGGGGAGCACAGAGAGAATAACAAATTGAAGAGAGTCCACCTAAAATACCCAATTCTAAAATAGTGGATTGGTTTTCAGCCATAAGACGAGTTATGGCGAAGATGAATAACATAAAAGATCCATCCGCCGAAAAGGCTATCCAATAAAGCTTCAATTCTCGTATTACCATAATCAGCTATTCCAGATTATTTGACAGTAGTAGAGCTTATTTCTAACCTATACTCTTAAAATAGCTATTTCAACCAAGCTAGGACAAGTTAATTCTATTTTTTTAAGGAGAACAATAAAGTGAAGATATTCAAAAATAATGTCTACTGGAACCCTCTACGTGTTTTTTATCGTAATCTTACAAAAGTCCAGAACAAATTCTCTTGCAAACTTCAATTTAGAATTTCATTATTCTTGCTAACTGCATTCTTACTTTCTTCAATTCCAGCAAGTCAGACTTTAGCAGGTAACAAAGTAAAACGTTTACTTCTAGTGGGTCAGGGACCAGATGGGCACCCAGTAGGAACACATGAGTTTATGCCAGGAGTAAATATCCTTGCTAATCTTTTGCAAAACTTCCAAGGTCTTGAACTGAAAATAACCAAAGCAGACGAGCCTTGGGAAAAAGGTCCGGAACTTCTTGACGCAGCTGATGGATTACTCCTTTTTGTTTCCGAAGGAGCTCGTTGGATGAGCCAAAAACCAGATCGATTGGATGCCTTAAAAAGATTTGGTCAAAGAGGAGGTGCCTGTGTAGCCCTCCATTGGGGTATGGGAACCGTAGAGGCCCAAAATATTGCAGAGTTTGTAAAGCTTTTTGGAGGCTGCCATGGTGGACCTGACCGAAAACACCAAACGTTAAAAACAAGAATACAATTCCCGGACAATGATCATCCCGTTTTACGTGGATTAAATGGTCTGGATGTATACGATGAATTTTACTACCGACTTAAATTTATCACCCCTCTTGATACAATAATCCCATTGGCTCAGGCAAAAATCGATGGAAATCTTGAAACAATCAGTTGGGCATGGGAGCGTTCTAATGGAGGGCGGTCTCTTGGTTTTAGCGGACTCCATTTCCACAAAAATTGGAATCTAACTGTATACAGAAGGCTAATGATTCAAGCAATTCTCTGGACATTAAAACTCTCTATCCCAGTCAATGGAGTGAATGTTGATATCTCTGAGGAACACTTGCAACTAAACTAACAAGTGATTGAGCTTGTGTATTTTAGATACATTAAAAGACTTAGGTATAGTTTTCAGAGTGAAGGAGGATTTATGAAGTCGTGGTTTTATACTTTTACATCAGTTCATTTCTTCCTAACAGCTATTAGTGGGGTACTACTTTATTTTAGGCCTCTGGATGGACGAGAGGGGTGGTATTCAGAAAAAACTAAACAGATTCTCGTGGGACTTCACAATGGAGAATTTTGGGGTCACATTATTTTTGAAAACCGTTATTTTTCCGGACTTCCTATTGGAATTATTTTAGCAGTTACTCTAATCTTCTTTTCTATTAGGAAAATAAAGCTTTAGCTTCTTTAAAGTCCTTTAAAAAGAGGATACTGTTCATCAAGTACCTATAGTTCTCAAACTCTTTAAGAAAAAATCTCAAAGGAGATTTTAGCATTTAATTGGAGTCTATCTTATGGCAGCACTTGACATTAGCATCGTAGTGTTTTACCTAGCCAGTGTTGCCTCCCTAGGCATTTATTTTTCACGTAGACAAAAAACCACAGAAGATTATTTTCTTGCAGGCCGCAACGTCCCTGGATGGATTGTGTCCTTTTCGTTCCTAGGCACTATTTGTGGGAGTGCTACCTTCATAGGGCATCCTGGTACTGTTTTTCACGAAAATATGTATCTGATTCCCGCTCATGTTGCCCCTCTAGTCGTGATGTTGTTTCTTGCCCGATATGTTGTACGTTTTTATCGTCATAACGTGCGAATGACATCCTATGAATATCTCGAAAAGAGATTTGGCTTTTTTGCCAGAGGTTATGGGGCATTAACCTTTCTTGTCAGCCGTGCAATGGATGTCAGTGTTACTTATTACTTTCTAGCTCTAGCCACAGCTTTTCTAACAGGCTGGGACGTCATTAAAGTAATTCTTATTTTGGGAATAATAACGATTATATATACCCTAGTTGGAGGTATCCAGGCTGTAGTCTGGACAGATGTGATTCAAGCAATATTTCTAGTGGGAGGAGGGTTACTTTGTGTTGGGCTTATCTTGTTCGGATCCAACATCAGTCCAGAAGAAATCATCGACAATGCTTGGACAGCTGGAAAATTTAATATCGATAGATGGCAATGGGATGAAACAGAAAATAACCAATGGCTCTTTATTGTAGGCTCCATCGTTGTATGGCTTCAGGCCTTTTTCTGCAGTCAAAATAATGTACAACGGTATTTATTAGCCCGATCTGACCGAGAAGCAGAGAAAGGAGCAACTATGGGCGTTGCTGCTTGCCTTCCCGTCTGGTTTTTATTTATGTTGATAGGCGCCCTTCTTTGGTCATATTACCAGTTTAGTTCTGAGCTAGTGCCAGCTGAGGTCATGGATGTCAAAGATCGAATTCTTCCTTATTTTATTAAAACCCAGTTTCCAATTGGTCTGAAGGGAATAATACTGGCAGCACTTATCGCCGCAGCTATGTCCTCATTAGACTCTGACCTCAATGCCATGGCAACGGTTGTAGTAAATGATTTTTCTTTACGGCTGAGTCCAAAGCTGTCAGACAGTCAGCAACTATTAGTGGGAAAATTCTCTGTCATTTTCTTGGGACTAGTTTCTATTGCACTGGCAATTCAATGGGTCCAAATTGGAAGCGCTTCTTTTGTCGAATTTGCCTTGACCTTAATGATTGTTTTTACAGGAGGAATACTGGGTCTTTTTGGTTTGGGGATGTTGGTGCGGTGGGCAACAGCCATGGGAGCGAACCTAGGAATTATTTCTTGTGTGGTATTTACTGCCTGGGCCATTCTAACTCAAATTTCTTTTCCGGCTGGAAGTACACCAATTTTAAATCTCGGGCGCTTTAACTGTTCACTCAGTTTTTGGCTAATTGGTGTGCTGGGACATCTCATTCTACTAGTAGTTGGTATGGCAGCTAGTCGGTTTTTTCCAGATTCTTCAAACCAATCTCTTACTCCCTACAAATAACTTGAGTTGTGGGGCAGCAAATAAGTTTCTAAAAATTCAACAACAATTATTTTCCTAAACTATTGAAAATAAATCCGTTGTATCATCCAATATGCACCCATCACAGCAATGGAAACCGATGCGGGTAATACAACAAATTTTCGATATTGCTCTGAACCTCTTACCCATAATGTCAGCCCAAAAGCTATTCCAATTACCAATAGCTGACCAGCCTCAACACCGACGTTAAAACCGACCAAACTAACCAACAATGAGGTATCGGGTAAATCTAACCTACTTAATGCCCCGGCAAAACCTAAACCGTGAATCAATCCAAAAATAAATACCACCAATAATCTCCAGGGTGAGTACCTTGGCAAAAAAATATTTTCCAGTGCAATTACTATAATGCTGCCAGCAATAATTGGTTCAACTAGAACACCAGAGACATTTACTAGACCGAGTGTGGCTAATCCTAGAGTAATCGTGTGTGCCACCGTGAAGGTACTAACTTGCCATATCAAAACTCTTAATTTCCGGCTCATTAGAAATAATCCCAGCACAAAGAGAATGTGATCGGCCCCAAGAGGGACAACATGCACAAATCCATCACGAAGGAAACTAATAAAAGTAGTCCAAATTTCGGATGAGTAAATAGCCTTAACTAATTCTTTGCTAGGATCATTTGCCGTGGCCTCAGATAAACCTGTAAGATCAAGTATTCTGCTAGTTTCACCTGGAAAAAGTACTTGCAGTCCAGGAAGAGACTTTTCTTGGTAGTAGTTGAGAAAGACAATACTCAATCTCCCCTCCGGAAGTGCACGTAGCTGATAGCCTGTTTGATCAACAATCTGTCCCAGATTCCAAGATCCAGTTACCATGACTGGATCATCACTCCGACCCAGCTTCTTAGAATTAAAAGTAGTAAAATCAAATTTCCAGTCAGGTGGATCCACCAGTCCAGGAAAAAAGGAAATCTCCACGGTCTGTTCAACAAATTTCTGTGCCTTTGACCGCAATGCATCCAGCACTGGCTGAGAAAGTTGTAAGTACTGGTCTAGGCGAAGGTATGGTTCTGTTTCAGGATCCTCGCTAAAACACCTAGGATCAATTTCAATTTTGATGACAACCGATTTATCTGCCTTAAAAAAAGCCCGCAAAGGTACGTCTGGCACAGGATGGGCAACACCAAAAGAGGTTAAATATGGCAAAATTAGTAGCACCCAAATCCAGAAGGGCTTCACATAGCTGTATTGGAACTTAATTAACATTTTTTTCCTTGCTTCGTTGATCTACCTGTGATTCACTTACTATTCAATCGATTCGTATAAATAGTTTTTAGGAGGAACTTATGAAATTTATTCTTTCCATGGTTTTAGTGCTTTCACTCGGTTTTAGCATTGCTTCAGGTACTGTTTTTGCCGGTTGTGGCAAGAAAGTAACTAATAAGGGCACCCTCAAAAGCGTTGATTCCGGTACAAAGGTAATCGTCGTTGCAAGTAAGGGTGAAGAAACCAAACTAACTTTAACTCCAGGTACCAAAGCAAACGGAGCCAAACTTGCTGATATGGTGGGCAAAAAAGTCACCGTCATCAGTGAGCACAACAAAGTAGATTCTGTAACTTTAGCTCAGAAATAGTATACAACCAATTAAAGTTTCCGGATCATAAAGATAATTAAAACGGCTTTAGTATAAAAACTAAAGCCGTTTTTCTTCTTAGCGAATCAAACGCCAGTTCCAAAAGGTAAACTGATTCCTATTAGACTTAAAAACTTCCCTTCGTTAAACTTAGAATCACTCCAGCACCATGGCCTCAGGGTCACCTGTTACTTTTGTGTTTACAATCTCCTATTAAGATTTACTTGCACTAAAAGCAAAAGATTGTCACTTTAAGGTTAATACCAATCCTCTAGAAATTCCTATAAAGGAAATATTACACCATGGGGCCAGAGGTTTCTTCACTGTGAATAAGAAAAAAATTGGCATTGGTTTTGTAGGAGCAGGCTGGATGGGATCAGCTCTACTACGTAAATTGGTTCAACGGGAAGATGTGAAAATCTGGTCTTTACACCAACGGTCCAAAAAAAAAGCACTGAAAATCTTACAAGAATTAGGTCTTGAAAAAAATTGTTATGAGCCAAGATTCACTTCACTTTTAGAGAATCCCAAGATTGAAGCTATATTCATTTGCAGTAGTAATGAGGCACATGGACCACAAGCCATTGCCGCTCAAAAAGCTGGTAAACATGTTTTCTGTGAGAAACCCTGTGCAACTAGTTTCACCGATTTTTGCCAGCAGATAGAACTAGAAAATTCCAATCCTAACCAAGTTACGTATGTTGATTACTTAATGAACTTTGATTCTCTTGAAAAACAGATACAAGGGATGGTGCAAAGAGGGGATTTTGGAACAATAACTCAGATTCAGGTCAACTATCGGCATCCAGTAAATATTTCTGAAGACAAGGTTTGGAAACTCTCTGCTACGCAAATAGGGGATGCGATCGGTATGGGAATTATTCATTCTTTTTCTGTTATGCTAAACATTATGCTGGCTCAGGGTGCAAAGCCTGTCAGCGTTTATGCTTCAAACAGTAGTATACATACCAGACCCTTCGAAATTCCAGCCCTTTGGAACCTCCATATTGCTTTTAGCAACGGCGGAACTGGTTTCTGTTTCGGCAACATAGACCAAGCAAATGGATATGATGCCTATCATAATATTCATGGAACTTCCGGAGGATTAATTTTTGATTCTTATTTAAATTTCCAACAAAAAATCCGTTTTTGGTCTCTCCAAAGTACCAAAGGAAAATGGGTTTATCCCCTTGATCCTGATCGGTGTATGTTGGATGGAATGGAGGAGCATGTCTGGCCAGCTGAAACCACAACACCCGATAGTGGAGACGTTATGAGTCATCAGACTGGCGCATGTCTGGAACACTTTTTAAACTGTATTACATCTGGGAAACAATCTTTCTTGAGCTTCGCAAACTCTGCTGTGGTTGCTGAATTGGGATGGGCAGCCCAAATTTCAGCAGCACGCAATCTTCCTGTGACCTTACCACTTGACTGGCAAGATGCCTCCTATTTCTTTTCCAAGGAGAAAAAATAGCTTTTTAAAAACAGAAATTTTTAAAACCCTCAGAAATGATCCTCATCTGGAAAAAGACAGTTTCAAATCAATGATTCAAAAACTTCTATTACATTTGCGAGCAGTCGGTCCTGCACTCATTGTTGCCGCAGTAGTTTTGGGACCAGGGAGTATTTTGACAAGTTCAAAAGTGGGAGCACAATTTGGTTATTCCGGACTATTTTTCCTAATCCTATCTTCCATCTTGATGATTGCTATGGTAGCTCTTTCGACCCATTTAGGCATGGTTCACAAAAATGGTTTGTGCGAGGAGTTAGCCCATTACCTTGGTCGCGGTTATTCGGTTTTCATAGGCTTAGTACTTTTCTCGGTAATAGCACTTTACCAATCAAGTAATAATGTTGCCATGATTGCTGCCGTTGAGCTTTTAGTTGGTCGTAATCAGCTCAATTTACTGGTAGCTGACTCCCACTCAAAGACTTTGTTTCTTTTATTGATTAACGGTTTCGTAACCATATGCCTCTACCTAATGACACAACTTTACTCCTGGATAGAAAGAGCAATGAAAACACTCGTATTAGTGATGATTTTAGCTTTCTTTGTTAATTTTTTCATTGTACTTCTACAACCAATGGACTATATACCGGCAACTAACCCCGTTAAAATAGATCTAATTCCTCTTATGGCAATGATAGGAACAACTTTTTCTATTGCAGGAGCCTTTTATCAAGCATACTTGGTTAGGGAAAAGGGTTGGACTTTTGCTAACTGGCGTCAGGGGATCACTGATTCAGTATTTGGTATATCTGTTCTTAGCATGGTAACTGGAATAATTCTCATCACAGCAGTTATTCTATTTCATGGACGGCAAGACCCAGTGGTACTAAACAGCATCGAGGACATAGCAAGTCAACTTGAGCCTCTATTTGGAAAAGGAGCTACGGTAATATTTTCTTTTGGAATTATAGCAGGCGCCCTGAGTTCTTTTCTGGTTAATGCGGTGATAGGAGGAACCGTTCTTTCTGACAGCTTAGGAAAAGGTTCTCGAATTGATTCCAATTGGACAAAAAATCTAACTATCCTAGTTCTCTTTATTGGAATGACCATAGCGATTATATCCTTGTTTGGCAGTAAAGGAGCCCTACCGGTAATATTACTGGCACAGGCCTTAACTGTCCTAGGACTACCAACCTTAGGATTCGCTCTAATCTACTTAGGGACACGCCCGCAGTTAACTGGAGATCGTAAAGTCCCTCAAAAAATCTTAATAACCTGCTTTATAGGGTTTTTAGTTGCCTGTTTGGTCGCTTTGAGAACAGCCCTTATTATTTATGAAAAGATTACAGTTTAATAAGCTTTTAGGCTTGTAATCTAGAAAAGGGTTTTCAAGGCAACCATTAGTTACTCTGATAAATCAAATACATTACTACATCTAGTTGTCTCCTTTCTCTAGGGGAACTGCTTGCTACCGACTAGCAGTTCCCCATTCTTACTTGGTATAGTAGAAAAGATAATGCTATTAAAAGTAGTAGAAATAGAAGCTACATTCTTAACTACAGCTAGCTATTGTGTTAGGCTGTTAGCATAAGATTTGAAACTTAGTTCCGCTGACTAAATAACTATGTTAGGAAATAACACATCCCGAAAAGTTCTTTTTTTAGTTCTCTTAACAGCTCTTTTTCAAATTTCTTGGGCTCAAATCCACTGTGAAAGTATTTTTGAAGATGTGGAAGAGAGTGTTTGTTATTTATGTCTGCTTGGAAACTTGGATTCCACCGTTGAAATCCAAACGTGCACTACTCAACTTTCCTCTAACAATGACAGTTTAAACTTCACGTCTATAAACGAAGAACAAGTCAGCAACAAACTTTTTTACGAAAGAGGCCCTCCTTCGACTACCACCTAATTATTGTTTAATTCACACCAACTTCTGAATAGTCTGTTTCCTGTTTTTTAATTAAGATTCCTGAATTTTCGATTGCTCCACTAGAGGAAGGATTACTCCATCTTGTTTCTCCAATTAGGTTTATTATTTATCTCGCTTCTATGGAGCCCCTACCTGCATGGCTCCAATTCTGATTCTGGAGGTATTCATGGAAGGGTGTTTCTAAAACAAGGCAGAAAACCAATAAATGGTGCAGTAGTAACTATTGTGGAGTTAAATCGAAGTGCAGTCACTGACCCAGAAGGTATTTTTTATTTTAAGAATGTTCCAGGCGGTTCTTATCATTTGATAGGGGAGCTGGAAAACATCTATAAAACTCTCCCCCTGAAAATCAATTCCAAATTAAACACTATTTCTAATGTAGAACTACTTCTTGACATCACTGAAAAATCAGAAATTACAGTTACCTCTAAAAGAAAACTCATTCCAGGATCTCATTCAATCCAATCTGTCCAAGTAATAGATCAACTTGCTATGTCACGGGCTCAAAATATTGCATCCGGACTTGGAGAATTAATTGGACATCAGCCGGGCACAGGAATAACTTCCCAAAGTAATGGTCCTGGACCTTCCCGACCAACGATCCGTGGTCTTAGTGGCAATAGAGTGATGATTACTACCGATGGACTTCAAACAGCTTCAATCGGAGGAAGTTCAGATCACCACAGTGAACCATTTAATCCTTTAGAATTAGAAAGGGTAGAAATCATTAAAGGACCGGCAACACTTTTGTATGGTGGTAATGCAATTGGAGGCGTAGTCAATGGAGTTACAGGACATGAGACCTTTGGGTTGCACCCCAAGGGTTCACGAGGATATTTACAAGGTTCAGCCGGCACAACAAATAATCTTGCTAGTACAGCAGCTGGGTTGGAATATAGTACCGGTAACTGGACAGTTTGGGGTGGAGGAAATGGCCTTAGAACAAGTGATTACACTACACCCAAAGGCAAAATTGAAGGTACCTATTCCGGACCAATAACTGGATACGGAGGTTTTGGCCGCTTTAGGGATGACTCATTTTTTAGTGCCACGTTTCGTAAAAACCGCAACAAGTTTGGTCTTCCCTTGCATGAACATGACCACGAAGGAGAACATGAAGAGGTAAAAACCGTTGGTGTTCAAACTGAGCAACAGAATGTTTTCCAAGTAAAGTGGGGAATCCTCCCAACTAAACATTCAATGATCGAAAATTTCACGATTAACCTCAACTATAGTTCAAGCTTAAACAAAGAACGTCACAGGGATGAACATTATGCTACGGAAAACATGGAAACACAGATCAACAATGAACATTTCGTTTATAAGGGAATCATCGAACAAAGCAAAAAAAATCACTTGACCGGACGTTTTGGGTTATCTGGACTTCTTAGGGATTTTTCACCTACTGGAACAGAAACCTACAATCCCCCAACCTATCAACGAGATTTTTCCTTATTTTTTCTTGAAGAACTAACTTTTGAACAAATTATTCTAGAGTTCGGAGGTCGTTTAGACAATACTTACTATCGACCTAGCTATTCCCCAAACTTTGGTTTCCATGAAAACCACAATCTACAAACGCAAGATCATACTCCTCGAACTTTCATTGGAGGATCAGCTGCGATCGGAGTAACCGTTGATCTGCGGGACGATGTACAGGTAAATCTGAATCTCTCACGTTCCATTCGTCCTCCAGCAATAGAGGAACTTTATAGTTATGGTCCACATTCAGGATCTCTACTTTTTGAAATTGGCAACCCAAACCTTCAAGGTGAAACCAATAACAGCGTTGATTTTTCTTTACGACACCAAGGGAAATATGCTGAATCCTCACTCAGTGTCTTCACCTACAACTTTAAGAACTTTATTTTCCCTTCTGTCACGGCTAAACAAAACCAAGGACTCCCTGTACTCGACTTCGTTCAAAGAGATAGTGTCTTTAAGGGAGGAGAAGCTAGTCTTGTTTTTTTCTTAAGAGAATACTTTAACCTAAATCTTGGAATGGACTTTGTCCATGCTAAAGAAACAGAATTCAACAGACCTCTACCCCGTATCCCTCCATTGCGAGGAAAAATTGGATTCGAATATCTTCAAAACAGGTTTAGTTTTCAGCCTGAATTAGAACTTGCTGATCGCCAAAACAGAACCTTCGATTTAGAAACGGCAACTGCTGGTTATGCAGTTGTCAATTTAAACAGCTCCTATTTAATTCCTACTGGAACTGGACTGCATCAATTCACAGTTAACTTTTTTAATATTAGTGACAGACTTTATCGAAACCACCTATCCTTTATAAAAAGCTTAGCACCTGAAATTGGTAGAGGAGTTAAACTAAGTTATACATTTCGGTTTTTCTAGGTTTATTATTAAGGTAGTCAATTCGGATTTTATATTCAAAATATCTTGCCCAAAGGAAAATAATAATGTCTTCTTATTCTGATCTTTCCCAAAAACTACAAACCTCTTTAAATTTAACCATACCCCCCATTTCCATTTGTCTAACAGGCAGTGTTCCAGAAGGCATTCCAATGTATGACGGCGTTGTTCCAGCAGGTTGTTCCTTTTGGGAAAAAGCAGTTCATGGACCTTTTGCAACCGCAACACCAGACCATGAACTCTGTTCAATAGGTGTGTATACCCACAACATGGCAGAGCCTTCCTCTAATTATAAGCCTGAGCTTGAAACTGTTCTTAATGTCCTAAATAATTTGGAATATGTTCGTCCAGAGGATCTCTCAAGCATTGCAAAGCTAGAACATGAGGTCAATTACGTCTTGTATTCTCCCCTTGAATCAACTCCACTAAACCCAGATGTAGTTTTGTTATTTGCTCAGTCACAACAAAGTCTCATCATTACCGAATCAGTTCAGCAAGTGGATCCTGCAACCCCTCCTGCACTGGGAAGACCTGCTTGTTCAATTGTTCCTCAAGCAATTAATTCTAAACAGGCTGCACTTAGTCTTGGCTGCTGTGGGGCTCGTGCCTATCTAAAATCACTTTCAGATGAAGTTGCCCTGTGGGCACTACCTGGTGAACGGTTAGAGCAATACGTTTCACGCATCTCAATTCTCGCCAAAGCTAATGATACTCTAAGCCAGTTCCATCAGATTCGGCACAAAAACATTGAAGCTGGAGGTCGACCTTCGTACCAAGAATCTTTTAACCAACTAGAAAATTTATCTAAATCCTAGACAAAATCGGAGTATCAAAGAACAGGCGGTTTTTCTGCAATAGGGTGAGAAATTACAGTTAAAATGCATAAAAATATGTTTTTATTGGGAACTTAAAAATCCCCATTTAATATAATTGGAGTTAGATTTTTCTGGATCTTAATTAAGTCGTTGATAGCTACTAGACTGAATTATTTGTCAGTGATTTTAATATCAGGTCAAACAGAAATAATCCCCAAAGGCTTTCTATTCTTCCAAGCACCTCGTGTGAAATCAGGGAAGTCAACTGGTTGATTACCCTTTGCAATTGATTCTTCACTCAGCTGGGAAACCGCACTCCAAGAAGCTGCATCATAAACATCCATTTCCATTACTTTTCCATTACGTAAGCAGTGAATCAGACGGTAATCCTCTATAAAATCCATACCTCCATGGCCTGCCCCTTTCGACATTTGTTCCATACCTTTCCAAAGAGGGTGTTCAAACTCTGATCGGTACTGAGCAAGATCTTCCCATTCATGTCCACTAACCTTACCCTCAATATGAATTTTTTCTTCAGGATATTTCCGTACAACACCTTTTGTCCCCTGTATAGCTATATCCCGACTATAGGGTCTTGGAGAATTAGTGTCATGTTTTACAACAATAGTTTGGCCTTTTATAGTTTGTATCAGTGTAGTGACAATATCACCTAAAAGGTATTGTCGCTTTGCTCGAGGATCATCCACACCAAATTGATTTGCAGCATAAAGATTTAATCCTCTTGACTGGGTACTCATCGAAACTAACCGACTAAATTGATTGCCTCGATTAATATTCATACATTGAGCAATGGGGCCAAGACCATGGGTTGGATATAAATCACCATTGCGTTTCTCGGAATGAGCAAGGCGCCATAGTCCTTCTGAATGGTCACTAAATTTAATTTCCCGTAAGTCATGTCTGTATCCACATTCTGCTTGAAGAAGTTCACCTAAAATCCCTTTTCGAACCATCCGTAAAATCATTAGTTCAGTTCTGTCATAGCAACAATTTTCCATCATTACACATTGTTTTCCAGTTTTTTCAGCAGTTTCTACAAGTTGCCAACATTCTTCCAAAGTCACGGCAGCTGGCACTTCAGTAGCTGCATGCTTACTGTTTTTCATAGCTTCAACACAAACTGGAACATGCCATTTCCAAGGGGTAGCAGTATAAACCAAATCTAAATCCTCATTTGAACAGAGCCGCTTGAAATCATATTCTCCCTGGGTATAAAGCTTTGGAGAGGGCTGGCCGGCATTCTGGATTATGGAGCTAGCCTCTTCGGCTGCATTTTGATCGATGTCGCAAATAGCTGTGACTAATGCCCCCTTAATACGCACTAAATTTCTGACATGAGCTTTACCCATTCCCCCAACTCCAACAAAACCAATACGGACCTGGTTAATTGACTTTTTGTTAGCAAAAGCCGCTGTTCCCGTTACAAATCCTACCCCCGTCATTGCACTGGATCTTAAAAACTTCCTACGATTAATCAAATTGTTATTCTTATAGATATCCATCTCAGTCAAGTCTCCAATTATTTATTTAAGTCTGAACTCAAATACCATATTTCTTTTTTAGTTACCACTCCTGTATTCAGCTGATAATTCCCAGGGAAATAACGGTTTTTTCCGATACTTATAACTCAGTAAGGTAAAATCAACACTAGTGGCTCCTGGTGTCCCCGACAAAATGAAATTAGAAGCTACATCTTTATAGGCTGCACGTGGAGCTACAACAGCCTTAACAATAATGATCTTCTTTGCTTTTGGATTAATACCTAAACTAAGGATTTGATGAAGACTCAACGGAGCCATGCGTAAGGTTGTCAGAACAATCGTATTTTTTTGTGATGTCTCCACAACGACAGTCAATCCTTGATTGTTCTGACTTCGTCCACCATGCCTTGGTTCAGGTTCAAAAAATTTTCCATCTGATATTGTTCGGACTTTCCCAGTAATGGAAACTGGCAGATTACCGCTATTCGAACCTACTTGTAAAATAACCTCAGAACCAACGCCTTTTGATATACATTCCTCTACTCTTTTCGGGTCCCATATGACAATCAAACTATTGGTCACACCCTGACTTAACATTTCTTGCAAGAGGATTGTTGAATTCCCGGGCGCCCCACCGCCAACATTATCTCCCACATCACTAACTACAATTGGCTGACCATCAAGGGTTACAGCTTTTCTGATAGATTCTCCAGGCGTAAGGATATCACCTGTAAATTGGTCCCGCATTTTCCATATCTTTTCTGACAACCAGCAGGCTCCCTCATTAGCAAACTCATTAATTTTATCAGAAACAACAATGACTGAAGTGGCCATCTCCTGAACATCAGCATGAGCAAAACCATAGCCTATACTAGCCGACAAAATTTTTGGACGCTGCAGTACCTGCTCAAGCCGGTGAAGCAAAATACTAGCTGGTTCCTCTGAGGTATCATGTTTTATAACATTCATCAGCATCGGTAATCTCTTAAAGGATTGAACTGGCTCGATTTCTTTCTTTATGGTGCGAACAATCATCTCGGCAGCTTCTATACCACGTTCCAATTGATCCACATGGGGTGTCGTTCTATATAGAATGGTGGCAGTAACACCTTTAACCATACGATCGGAAATGTTAGCATGCAGATCCAACGTCATTATGATAGGAATTTCAGACCCCACACATGATCGCAAACGTGAAACTATTTCCCCATCGGCATCTAGGTTGCCAATTGCAACCGTAGCGCCATGAAGAGCGAGAAGAATTCCATCCAAATCACCAACCTTTTTCAAACCTTCTTGAATCTTGTTCCAAATCCATTCAAAAGTTTCCGTTGTTAACGGTCCTGAGGGCATGGCAATGGCAACAATAATTGGTACTGGTTCAAATTTATATTGCGCCGCACCTTCCAAAAATCCGCCTACTTCATGATGAGTACCCTTCCATTCTTTTAGAATCTCATCATCAAAATGAAGATGACTCGCCTCAAAATCTTTAAGAGTTGTTTTTGTGTTGACGAAGGTGTTGGATTCGTGGAGAAAACCTATAATGCCAATACGCATGGTAGACAATTGT
>CAYWYX010000017.1:34814-36030 GCA_964462735.1 uncultured Acidobacteriota bacterium
TTTACTTCCCAAGGAGTAACTCGTGATCTTTCACAAAAAACTTCAACCAAAACTCTTTTTCTCCCTTTTTTTGGTTTTGTTTTGGACTATCCAAATAATTGGCGACAGCCTTACACTTGTCAATGGAGACAAACTAACCGGAAAAATTCAATACCTATCCAACAAGAAAATCTTATTAAAAACAAGTTATGCAGGCACTCTTGAAATTAACTGGAGTATGCTAGATCTTCTCAAAAGCGATGACCAATTCGATGTAGAGGTGGAAACGGGTCGATTGTACAGGGGTAAAATTTTTCTTAGTGAAGGCAGACTTAAGATAACAAGTAACCAAAAAAAAGTTTTACTTTCCCAAGATCTAATAATTGGAATAACACCACAAATTGAAGAGCAGAGAAGTTCTTGGCAACGAGTAGATGGGAACTTGGATTTGGGCTATAATTTGACTCGTGGGAATGCTCATCTCAATCAATCATCGTTATTGGCAAACGGGGAGTATAAGTACGAAGATTACAAGATAACGGGAGATCTTGCATCGATTTTTAGTCGACAGGACAATGCAGATGCAACAAGCCGTCAAAGTGCAGACGTACGGTTCGATTGGTTCGTCAATCCCCAACTTTTTCGATTCTTTCTTGGTAGCTTTGAACACAATGACCAACAGCAACTTAATTTTCGTACTACTTTAGGTGGAGGACTCGGTAGAACCCTAATCAAAAGGAAGAATACTGAGCTTTACCTCCTAGGTGGAGTTACCTTTATGGCAGAACGATTCAGACAAAATAATGGGACCAGGCCTTCTACAACTGGTAGTGGGGAATCTTTAACAGGGTTGGATTTGAGAGCAGATTTATTTGGATGGGCTCTATTTACCAGCACAATCTCAGCCCTTCCAAATCTTAATGCTTTGGGTCAGTATCGATTAGAATATGACAGCACTCTACGGTTTCCACTTTTCAAGAATTTAAGTTGGAGTGTAAGTTTTTATGACCGATTTATCAGTAATCCCCCAACCACTGTAAAAAAGAATGACTACGGATTAATAAGTTCCTTTGGAATTGGCTTCTAGTGTGGGATATCTAAATATTTATCGGAAGAAAAACTGATCACACGTTAAAATAAATGCTCAGAGTATTTATTACAGAACGTATAGTTATTCACAGCACTAAATAAACTAGAAATAAATCTCCCATTATTGTAGATTGACTGCCTATTGTCG
>CAYWYX010000018.1:0-5098 GCA_964462735.1 uncultured Acidobacteriota bacterium
AGTGAGGTAATTTTCCACGTTTAGCCTCATTTTTTAAAAATACAAACAAATAAACGTTATCATACAAATGTTTTAGCGACCTGCTAGAAAATGTTGTATTAACGAGAAAATACTGTAAACAACATAAAAGATTTGGTGAGAAATAAGCAAAAGCCATTATGTTAACCTGACATTAATATCTGTTTACGATTGTCATTCTGGAAGAAAATTTTTAAAGAGAGTTAAACAAGTGTTTAGTCGTTTACACTTTTCATGGATCTTTTCAGTAATTGGTTTCTCATTACTCTTTCCCTTAAGTGCATTTGCTGATAATCAGGCCGATTCAGATGATATTGTGGAGTCTTCTAACCAGAGGAACTGTCACGGTCTCATTTTAGATTTTAAACAACAACCGGTATCTAACGTAGTAGTAAGTCTTTTTTCTGAAAAAGGATCTGAACTTGATAGAACCCAAACTGATAATCAAGGTAAGTTTGTATTTTTTAATATTACATCATTTTTACAAACACTAAGACTAAGCCATCCTGATTTTGAGGATGTTGTTAAGGACTCATGTCGACCTGACAATTTGAACCTTTTCTTTGTTTTATATCCACGATTAGTCAATCAGTCTGTTACAGTAACTGCAACCAGGACACCTCATACCATGAGAGATGTGCCCTCTGCTGTTGTGGTATTAACTGAAAAAAACCTTAGTAATTCTCCTTCGTTGACTATCGATGATACCCTCAGGCAAAGTCCGGTTTTCAGTCTTTTTCGTCGAACGAGCAGTTTAGTATCCCATCCTACAACCCAAGGTGTTTCTTTACGTGGTATTGGTCCTAGTGGAGTTAGCCGTACTTTAGTTCTTTGGGATGGTGTTCCTCTTAATGATCCATTCGGAGGTTGGGTTTATTGGAATCAGTTAGATAAAAAATCCATAGAACGAATTGAAATTGCAGCTGGTGGGGGTTCAAGTTTGTACGGGAGTTCAGCTTTGGGAGGAGTTATTCAGGCTTTTTCAAAGATACCTGAAGAAACTAAAATTGAGGTTGATGTCTATGGTGGGTCTTTGGGTACTGCTGGAACCGATCTATTAGGCTCTTTGGAGTTAGGTCAATGGACTGGGGTTTTTTCTGGATCTTTTCTAAGAACAAACGGTTATTTTGTTGTCTCGCCTAGAGATCGAGGATTGGTAGATATACCTGCTAATTCCTCTAGAAATGTCCTTCGTTCTACATTTTTCTATCAGCCGAGCCAACAATCAACATTAACAACTCGACTAGATTACTTTGTTGAGGATAGAGGTAATGGAACAGCTCTTCGAAAAAATGATACCAACATTGTAAGACTTAGAGGTAGCTACCAACGTGAGGATGCAAAAGGACAGAAATGGAAGATTCAAGCCCATGGTCTGACGGAAGAGTTTGACAGTAGTTATACAGCTGTCAGTTCTAATCGTCAAGTAGAGTCTCTTGTTAAAGAACAACAAGTTCCAGTTCAGAGTGCGGGGAGTTCGCTCCAGTGGACAGGGTCACTTGGAAGTCAACACTTACTAACTTCAGGTAGTGATTGGCAGTGGGTAAGAGGAAATAGTGAGGAGCTTGGTTACTGGTCTGGAAAACCGGTAAGGTCTCAAATAGTTGGTGGGAACCAACAATTGGCTGGATTTTACCTTCAAGACTTAGTCTCTATAAACCAACGATTGCATTTGCAGTTGGGGGCACGTTTGGATGTTTGGTCAAATCATGATGCTAGTCGAAAGGAGGTTTCATTGACTACTGGGACGTCCTCTAATTTAAATTTTGCATCCAGAGGAGGAAGTACGGTCAGTCCAAGAACAGGAGCTTCCTTTCATTTTAATGACGAGCTTAGCTTAAGGGGTTCTTTCTATAGAAGTTTTAGAGCACCTACTCTCAATGAGTTGTATCGTGGATTTAGGGTGGGTAAAGTTGTCACCATCGCTAATGAAAAGTTGCAACCTGAAAGTCTTAATGGATTCGAAGCTGGATTAGATTGGGACTTGGGAATAAAATTTTCAGGTCAGCTGACTGCGTTTTGGAATCAGCTTGACCAAGCTGTATCTAATATTACTATCAAGACTTCACCTAGTCTAATTACCCGTCAACGGAGAAATGTTGGTCAAATTAGAGCTCGAGGTCTAGATGCTAATTTTTCTTGGCAGGTGAATCACTCATGGAGTTTAAACGGCGCTTATCTGCTGGCAGATTCCACATTTGGCCGATTTTCAGAAAATCCCTTTGTGGAATCCAATCGTTTGCCTCAAGTGCCAAGACATCGAGCAACAGGATCTATCAGCTATCAAAATAACCGCTTTTTTGATGCTCTTCTTCTAGCTCGTTTTGTAGGCTTGCAATTCGATGATGATCTAAACCAGCATCCAATGGGGAATTATATGTTATTGAGTTTCAATCTATCTCGGCGACTTCATCCAAATGTCGTTGTTACTTTCTCAGTGGAAAATCTGCTAAACCGTAATTATCTGGTTTCAAATACGCTGGTGCAGGGCATCGGATTGCCTAGAATGATTAACACTGGCCTCCGATTTTGCTGGTGAGTGTTCATTTACTCTACAGGCTGAGTATTAGCATATATAAATACATTTGTGAAGTTTTGGCTCTTTAAAGAAGTAAATTAAGCTAAACCTAACTATTTTTTTGTTCTTAGTTCTAGACAGGGAGAGCCTTAATTTTCCGATAACCGAATTGTTTCGTGCTATATTGACCAATTACTTTTATTCGGATGTTTTATGGGAGGTTTTGTGGAATTTCCTAAACTAGTCAAGGTCAAGCAACAGTTTGATTCTACAAAGTTGAATGACATACCTAAAACAATTTCTGAAGAAATTCAAAGTTCTAATGTGTGTGCACATCTCAAACCAGGCGATAGTGTAGCTATAACAGCTGGAAGTCGTGGAGTTGCTAACATTGCAACAATTATTAGGAGTTTGGTGTTTGAATTAAAAAAAAGGGGAGCCCGCCCTTTTATTATTCCCGCCATGGGTAGTCATGGCGGAGGTACTGCTGAAGGTCAATTAAATGTGCTTCAACACTATGGGATTACTGAAAGTTTGATGGGAGTGCCAATCCAAGCGACTATGGAAACAATTCAAATTGGGGAAACTTCAGAAAAGATTCCAGTATTTGTTGACCAAAATGCTTTTAAGGCAGACCACATAGCTGTTGTCAATCGCGTAAAACCTCATACAGATTTTGATGGAGATATCGAAAGTGGAATGACTAAGATGATGGCTATTGGTTTAGGAAAGCATCGAGGTGCGACATATTACCACCGAGCTAATAATAAGTATGGGTATTATCAGGTTTTGACTCAGGTAGCTGAAGTTGTTAAGGCCCGCTGCAGTATTCTATTAGGACTAGGCATTGTTGAAAATGGTTATGAGAAGACATCTTTGATTCAGGCTATGGCTTCACATGAGATTCTAGAAAAAGAAAAAAAATTGCTCAAAAAAGCTAAGTCTAATTTAGCTCGTATTCCTTTTGCAGAAGCTGATGTGCTAATAGTTAATCGAATGGGAAAGAATATTAGTGGAACAGGGATGGATACCAATGTCATTGGAAGACGTGCTCGACTTCGGGAACCTATGGAGAATGCTCCACAATATGCTCGAATATTTGTGCGCGATCTAACGCAGGAGTCTTATGGCAATGCTACTGGCATAGGAATGGCAGACATTGTAACCCGCAGGCTTGTCGAAAAAATTGATTTCAAGCCAACCTATGTTAATGCTATTACTAGTACTACACTTGAGGGCGTGCGAATTCCTGTGACCTTTGATTCTGATTTCGAGGCCCTAGAGGTCGCGGTGTCAACCAGTGGCGCTAGTAGTGGAGAGGATTGCAGAATGATCTGGGTAAAGGATACGTTGGAGCTGGATTATTTGATAGCTTCTGAATCGTTACTTGATGAGATTAGTGAAAATTCACGTTTAGAAATTGTCGATGAATTTCATAACCTGAATTTTGATTCTGATGGTAATTTAGAATCGTTATTTTAAATAAATATTAAGAAATTTTCATGTTCTATGTAAATGCATAGACTGATGAATGGAAGATCTCATCAGAAAAGTGCAGTGATATAGCGGTTAAATTGATAAAGGTAATGTCTCAGGAAATCATTATACTGAGACTAGTAAAGGAGGTAGCTATTGAAGTTTAAAGTTGTGGCTGTTGATGCTGGTCGACATGCTCCTACAGTGGAACGAGATATCTTGGCTAAAGCCCAGGCAGAATTAATAACAGCAGAATGTAAAAGTGAAGAAGATCTTATTAAAGCTACTTGTGATGCCGATGGCATTCTTGTTTCGCTCAGCCAGATTACCCGACAAGTCATAAGTTCCTGGAAGAAAAACAAAATTATTGCCCGATATGGTATTGGAGTAGATACTGTAGATCTTCAGGCTGCCACGGACCACGGGGTCTTTGTTACCAATGTACCTGACTTTTGTTACGATGAAGTTTCGGATACTGCGATTAGCCTCATTCTGTCTGTGACCCGTAAAGTTGTTAAAATGCATGGTTTAGTTTCTCAGGGTATTTGGGATCGAAAGTTAGCGATACCGGTATACAAGCTTCGTGGAAGAAATTTGGGTCTTATTGGATTCGGACATATTGCCCAAGCAGTTGCTAAAAAAGTAGCACCGTTTGGCCTTAAGGTTAGTGTCTACGACCCATATGTACAGCCTAGCGATTTTGTTGATAGTTCTGTTGAATTTTTAGAGCTTCATGAGCTATTGAGAAAATCAGATATTATTTCAATTCATACTCCTTTAACTAAAGGTGGAACCAATCCAACATTCCATCTGATCAGTGAACCAGAGTTGCGCATGATGAAACCAACGGCCTTTTTAGTTAATACAGCTCGGGGTCCAGTGGTTGAAAAGCAAGCTCTCACTAAAGCTTTACAAGGGGGTTGGATTGCTGGTGCAGGTTTAGATGTATTAGAGCAGGAACCTCCTGACCCTCAGGATCCAATCTTAAAACTTGAGAATGTGGTGCTAACGCCCCACTATGCTTCATATACTGAGGAAGCCTATGTTGAGGTAAGAGAGAAAGCTGCTGACCAGATAGTCCAAGTT
>CAYWYX010000018.1:5198-26882 GCA_964462735.1 uncultured Acidobacteriota bacterium
CTGCATTGGGATTGTTAAGGATTATTACGGCCTTTTTATTTATCCCACATGGGGCTCAAAAGCTTTTTGGAGCTTTGGGTCAAAATCCTGTGGAACTTTTATCTCTTAGTGGGGTAGCAGGTGTATTGGAGTTTTTTGGCGGTCTAGCTATCCTAATAGGTTTATTCACGCGTCCGATAGCCTTTGTTTTATCGGGTCTTATGGCTGCTGCCTATTGGATTGCCCATGGCTTTAAAGATTTTTGGCCAATTCTTAATGGTGGAGAAAAGGCAGTACTCTATTGTTTTATTTTCCTTTTCTTGTTTATTTATGGAGGTGGATCCTTCTCTGTGGATCGATGGTTACAAAGAAAAAAATAATTCAATGTTGACTGATTGTTTTATCAAGACCTAGTTAATAAATCTAGTTTTTTCTAAATTTCGGGCGTTAGCCATTACGTTTGCCAATTGGATAGCTTTAAACATACTTGCTGAATTCGCTTTAAGCTGACCAGCAATATCAAAAGCGGTGCCATGATCTACTGAGGTTCGTATTATCGGGAGCCCAACCGTAATATTTACTCCGCTATCAAACCCAATTAATTTTAGAGGAATGTGGCCTTGATCGTGATAGAGTGCGATTACTAGGTCAAATTCAGTCTTATTCATGCGATGGAAGACAGTGTCAGGAGGAATCGGTCCATGAATTTCAACTCCTTCAGATCGTGCTAATTCAATGGCAGGTGCAATTTGATCTAATTCTTCAGTTCCAAAAAGACCTCCTTCACTTGCATGAGGATTCAGTCCGGCAACTGCAATTCTCTGACGATTTATTCCAAGTTCTGTCAATGCCTGCTGCCCAAAACGAATAGTTTCTAATATTCGTTCTGTTTTGATGAAATCCAGAGCTTTACGTAAGCTCATGTGGGTCGTTACATGGATTGCTCTAAGATGGTTAACTACTAGTAACATTCTTACTTCAGAGGTTCTACATAGATTAGCTAAAAATTCTGTATGACCCGGAGCTCCAATTCCAGCCATTTGGACTGCTTCTTTATGAATTGGTCCAGTTACTAGGGCATCCAGTTTTTTATCTAAGCACCAATTTACACCTGCACGAATATAATCAAGACTAGCTCTTCCACATTCTTGATTCACTTTGCCTAGTCTGACACCGGCGAATTGAATATTTTTTAAGTCTAATAGTTGTATAGAGTTAGGATCAGAAATTACATCCTCAGGAGTATCAATAATTTGAACATGTCGATTGGGTAAAAGTAGATCGGTATAATATTTAACTGTCGAATATTCTCCAATGATAATAGGACTACAGATTTGTTCGACAATTGGGTTTTGTAATACTTTAATTGCTACTTCTGGTCCAATTCCCGCTATATCTCCTAATGTAATACCAATTTTAGGTTTATTATTTTCCAATTTAATACTAGTCCTTTTAAGTCAGTCTTAATAGGCGACAACGATCATAGCATAACCATTTAATTTAGTTTTTTTTCAAAAACTGCATAATTTTACAGAGAGTTTCTTTGTGACCAAAACCTCCAGCCTTAGTTACTAAAGGATAACTTTCTAGTTTTCCTCCTATCCATCTTCCGTAAGGAATTCCGAGTTCAACTTCTCCTAGGATTTGGATTGCTTTGGCCTCAGTTTGTTGAACAACTTTGAGAGCTGTATCCCCTCCTACAAGAACAAGAGGACCAACGATATCGTCATTTAAAAGACTCCTTATTATCTCCTGTAGTGTATCGTGAATTCTTTGTAAATGTTCAAAAGGACGACTTCCCTTGTCCAGCTGTAGATTCAGTGCTATTGATTTTCCATCAGAAAGTTCGGACCTAGCTAGTTTTAATTTTTTTCGTTTGGAAGAAGTTGAAAAAGAATCTTCACTTTGAATGGTGATATTAGTTGCCATTCCTCTGGACTCGAGGAACTCAATCTGTTCTTTATTAGTAGGGTTAAGACTGCCGCAAACAAGTAAGGTGGGTCGTTTTACTTCTAAAGATTTTCTAGTAGCTTCGACTTGAGAATAGCCCCATCCAAATGGTAAGAAACGTGCTAATCCAGCAGACCCTACCCACAAAATTTTTTTTCCTAAGCGACATCCTACTTTAACAATTTCTTTTAAGTCACTGTTATGTTCCACATCAAATAGAAAAATACGATGGCCTTTTTGGTGAATATATCTTTCAATCCCTGAAGATCTTTGAAGAAGAATTTCACGACGGATCAGGTCAACTTGTGATCCAAATTTAGATTGTAGCTTATAGAAGAGATCAATATTATTAAATTTTGAATTGTGTCGTGATATAGAACTAGAGGGTATATGACCTTTTATACAGAGCATTCCATTTCTAATGGTCCTTCCCCAAGTTGGGAAAGCAGGGGCAACAATGACAATGTCAGGTTGCATTATTTTCATGACTTCTTTTATCTCTACAACCCAGTTTCCTTTTGCAGTAGAATCGATTTTCTTGTAAACAATCTTTCGATTGAGATGTTTTAATCTCTTAAGGGTTGAGGATACAATGCTTCTAGCTTTTTCCTCTGGCACGTTGCGAGTAGCAGTGTTGACTACTATAACTTCAACTGGAAAGTCACAGCTAACTGTAATATCACTAGTTACAGCTGTAGTTAACCCATAACTACAAAATTGTGCTGCAGTGTCACAGGATCCTGTCAAATCATCTGCAAGTACAGATATTTTGGACAAGTCTTTTAATTGCAATCTCAATTTAGACAAATCGATTTCTCCAGATCAATAAGGAATACTTGATAATACCTGCTCAACCGTAGGTCGCTTTAAGACTGTAACATGTGATCCTCGAGGACACCAAATGAGTGGGTTGGTAGAAATGAATATAGCCACAGTAGGGACACCTAAAAACGCTGCTAAATGGGTGATACCACTATCATTTCCAACATACAGTTGACAATGAATTAGAATTGCAGCAAGTTGACTTAAACTCTTGACTTGTATTTTTTGGAAAGAAATTCCAGCCCTTTCAAGGGAGAAAGACAACATGGAAATAGGGTTGTTATCTAGGGGACCTTGTACGAGGAAACTTTTTTGTTTTCTATCATTGGCAAGAGTGATTGCTAAATCTGAAAAATTGTTAATTGCCCATTGTTTTTGAAGTCCACTCGCCCCAGGATGAATTGCTACTCTAGACTCATCCTGTGAATGTGCCAGGAATTCTTTTGCATACCAATGATCATCTGTACTCCAACAAACTTCTGGAATAGTCTTATAGTTGCTTAACTCTCCAAATATAGTTTCTAGTTGCATTCTCCGAAAATCTGTTAAGTGTTGATTGGGCCTGTCGGGTAGAAAGGGAAGAAATTTAACTTGTTTGTGGACTTTCTTTACAGATTGGACAAAATCAATATTAGCCGTTCCAAACCAAGAAAGAACTTGGTCAAATTGTTGAATTAGTTGGAAAAAGATCTCAGGGGTAGGATATCGGTCAATGCCGGTGTCGGATAAGGCAACTGCTCTATCTGAAAAGGTAATGTGTTTAGCTAACTGGAGATTTACTCGGTCGACCCATAGTTCAAACAAATCTGGATCTAATTTATACTTTAAAGATTTGAACACAGGTAAAGTTAAAATAAAGTCACCAATTGCTCCTGGAAAAATGCAAAGAATTTTCAAAGTTCCACCTACTTGAACAACTTGTGCAGTTGTTCATTTGTCATAATAGAAATATGGAAAAAGAACAATCTTGTTACTACTGTAAGGCAGTGTTAGGCTATTAACTAATGAGACTTAGATTTGTTAAATGGAAATTAATATGGATTTTAAGTTAAGTCAATGCAACACAGTAATATTAGTCATTATTCTGGTCATTGGCATTGGTTGTCAATCTGGTGTTGAAATATCTCCTGATACTGCGGCTATTGTTAATGAGACTGAGATCAAACTTAGTGAAGTCCAAATTCTCTTTGATATGCAGCTGAGGCAAAGTGGTCAAAAACTTTCTTCAGAGGAAGCCTCAACACTTAAATTAAGTATTCTTGGACAGCTTATGAATGACGAAATTCTGATGGAACGCGCAGCTGAACAAGATCTTACTGCAACTGATGCGGAGGTTAGTACAAGATTTACTACATTTAAAAAAGACTACACTGAGGAGAAATTCCAGGAATTTTTGAAAGAGCAGGAAACGACGGAAGCACAGATTAAGAGACGTCTTTACAGAACTGTTACGATTGAGAAACTTTATAATAAAGAAATTACTTCTAAAATTTCAGTTTCTGAAAGTGAAATTGAAGAACATTTTTCGAAAAATAAAGCTAATTACAATCCTCCTGAAGGTTGGCGCCTTAGGCATATCTTAGTTACGGATAAAAAAGATCCTGGTGTCAATAATATTAGAAACGATGATGCTTCGACTCCTGATGAAGCTAGAAAGAAGGCAAAGCGTTTAATGGATAGATTATTGTCTGGGGAGGATTTTGCTAGATTAGCTCAAGAATATTCAGAAGATCCTCTTTCCACTCCACGTGGTGGTGATCTCGGATTTGTGACATCTCAACAACTAGATGCTGTTGGACCTGCATTTAAAAGAGCCGTAAGGAGTTTAAAAGTTGAACAGACCTATCCAAAACCAATTCCTACTAACTATGGATATTTGCTGTTGAAACTGATTGCTAAAGAAAAGGGAGGACAGTATGAATTAACCTCTCCAAAGGTACAGGCTGATATCCGTCAGACAATTTTTAACAGGAAAGAGAACATTCTTAAAACTGCTTACTTACAAGTTGTGCGTAATGAAGCTAAAATTAGAAATGTCTTAGCTGAAAAGATCCTCACACTTCACTAACGCTTTCCGAAAACACTCCTGTAGCTATTATTGTCTCTTTTCATTTTTGATCTCTGATTTAATTTCGGCATGAGAAAACAAAGTTCTAGTTGCCTGGCTGATTTTCCTCTCTGCTAGTTTGAAGTTATTTGGATCAGGTTCGACTCCAATAGAATTTCTTCCCCATTTAGCGGCAGCTATCGTAGTTGTTCCAGTTCTCATGAATGGATCTAAAACTGTATCTCCAACGAAGCTGCACATTCTTATAAGACGCTCAGCTATTTCTTCAGGATATGGACTGAGGTGGCTTTGAACCGAGCCACCTCTGATTCCTAACCATACTGACTGAAACCACTTCTTGTGATCAACATCGGAAATAATTGAAAGCACTCGAGTTGCAACCGATGCTTTTCGATAGCCACCGGGTTTACGTTCCATCAAGATAAAGTCGACATCATTTTTGATGACTGCATTAGGTTCATAGGGTTTGCCAAGGAACCATCCAGGATTGCCTGTGATTTTAAGAGCTCCACTGGAGAGTTTATACCAGATAATTGGTGCAAGATTATCATAGCCAATTTTACGACAAGATTCCTGTATAGATGCGTGGAGCGGAACTACTGTATGCCTACCTTTATTCTCACGTCTCGACCGCCACATGTCCCTAACAACACACACAAGTCGTCCACCTGGCACAAGAATTCGGAAGCAGTGTTGCCAAACAGTGTCTAGTGTTCGGAGAAACCTTTCGTACTCTTCAATATCACTGGAAGGATGTTCTTCTTCAAAATGTTTTTTTAGCATCCAATAAGGTGGAGCAGTAACAACCAGATGAATTGATTCATCTGGTATAAAAGAAAGCCTTCGAGGATCTGTTTGGGCTAAGTTATGTTGTGTGGGTATCTGTGGAATTGCTGAAATGATTTTGGCCAGTTGTTTTTTGTCCTTAGCAATTCGAGGAATCTCAGTTTGGGGGTTTTTAAGATTTGAGACTGAGGTGGGTAAATAATCTTTGTGATTACTCTGAGGTGTCATGAGCTTTCTGTTTTTTTTCAGTTGTCAGCTTATTAGCAAAATCAACTTAAAATGATTATTGACGCATTCTTTGCTCTTCTAAATTGAAAATCACATTTCCTCTACCGTTGGTTAGGTTAATCGTTGATTTAATAGTATTTGTATTCTCAAAAGTGTCCACTATAGTTCCTTTAACAAACCCTCCTGCTTGTATTGTCCAAGTCATGGTTCTTGTTTTTTTGTTCCACTTTCCAGTCCAAAAACTATATTCACCATCAGCAGCAAGATTGTATTGATGAAAGGTCCTGCTGTGTTTGTTGTAGTGGTCAAAACGCCGAGATTCCTGGTTTTTTTCATTAATAGTGATTGACTGTTGAAAATAACCGTTAACAATCCAGTTAGTTGTTGTGGTACTGGTAAAATTAATTTTTCTAGGAGCTCTTCCAATACTAAGAGTTCCGGTTGATTTCCATTTTCCATTCCATTGATTCAAAACCTCTACCTGTTTGTTGAACTGTTGACTGAGCATTCCGGAGTCAATAGTTGTAGTTCCAACACCGATTAAAAAGAATCCGATCAACCTCAATAAGACTCTTTTCATTTTAGGCCCCACATTTTAATCCAACTTTAGAAATCCAAGGTTTTGTATTTTTTAACTAGATTTTGAAGCTAATTTTTAATGGTATTTAGTGTTGTTAACTGTAACATTGAATATCATTTTTAGATAGTTTCTCACTAGTAGTTATTAATTTTCCTTGCAACCATTATCATAGGTTTTTGTAGCGGTTACCATTCGATCTGGAGAGTTATAATAGAATAATCAGAACTGGATTTTTCAGCATGAATGAATTAGAAGTAGTAGTATTCCTTAGTTGACCAGAGGGACAGGCACAAGTCTTTTGTTGTTCGTAATCTTTGTTGTTTTAAAAAAAGAGGGACATTCATGAGGATCAACCGTATCGATACTACTTACTATCGTTTGCCGCCACACCGTCGTATCCTAGATGCTATCCAAGAGGTTGAACATTTAGACGTGATAGCTGCTAGGCTATATACAGATGATGGAGAAGAAGGTCTTGGTTATACCTATACAATAGGACGTGGTGGAAAGGCCACAAAAGTTCTTTTAGATACTGAAATAGTTCCATTAATTCTTGGTGAGGACCCACTAGATATAGAACGTCTTTGGGAAAAAATGTGGTGGGGTCTACACTGGATTGGCAGGCATGGATTAACCTTGCTGTGCTCCTCGGCTGTTGACATTGCATTGTGGGATTTGAAGGCTAAAATGTCTGGCTTGCCTCTCTATAAGTTTTTAGGAGCAGCGCGGAGAAAAGTACCTATGTATAACACTGACTGTGGATGGTTAAATCATAGTAAAGATGAAATTGTGGAAGAAGCCTCCCGGAGCATTGATCAAGGATTTACTGGAATCAAAATTAAAGTTGGGAAAGAACAGCGTTCTGAAGACTTAGCACGTGTTGAAGCTGTAAGAAAGGTAGTTGGAGATGAAGTCAAACTAATGGTTGATGCAAACTTGTGCTGGACAGCAGCTGAAGCTATTGCCCGCTGCAAGCTTTTTGAAGATTTAGATCTTTTCTGGGTGGAAGAGCCTATTGAAGCTGATGATGTTCTTGGTCACGAGAAGTTGAGTGAACATACTTCTATCCCTATTGCAATTGGTGAAAACTTATTTAATAGGCATGTCTTTAAAGAATATCTTACTAGAAAAGCTGCTAGTATTATGCAACCGGATGTTGGACGTGTTGGTATCACTGAATGGCTTCGAATCGCTGATCTTGCTCACAGTTTTAATTCTTCTGTATCCCCCCATTTGATGATGGAACTCCATGTTCATCTGGTATGTGCAGTTCCTAATGCACTTTTTGTTGAACATGTTCCATTGCTTAATCGCTTTCTCCAGCATCCTTTAAGAATTGAGGAAGGGTATGCCATTCCTTCAGAACAACCGGGTCACGGTGTAGCATTTGACGAGAAAAAAATCAGCCCCTATTGTCTTGAGAAAAGTTCTTGGAAATGGAATAAATAAGGATTATAGGATAACAAACTGTCAATAGGACTCTAGTTTTGTTGTAAAACTCCAAGAGATTTCATCATAATACTGACTAATTAATACTCTATCAATAAAGGGAAGTTGATATATTAGATAATTGGGTATCAATAGTCATCGACAGACCTTCTAGCTGTTAATAGACAAAAGTAAATTACCTCCTATTAGAGGTTTGCTATTGAAATTCCTCAACGTCTGGGGGTCGGTCGTACCTGGTAGTTTAGAACTTTAGATTAAGGAGAATATCTATGGCAGAGTCAGCAAGGGTCTATCCCTACATTCCAAATTCGGTTCCAGAAGTAAAGGATGAGATGTTGAAGGAGGTGAATGCATCTAACATTTCTGATCTATTTGTCGAGATTCCTGAACACCTAAAGATGGCAAAAAAGCTCGACTTACCCGATCCAATATTGGATGAATATTCCCTCAAGCGACACCTTGAGAGCTTACTGGAGAAAAACAAAAATGTAACGGAATATCTTAATTTTATAGGTGCTGGATGTGCTGAACATGCTGTCCCTGCGGTATGTGATGAGATTAGTGGCCGAGGAGAGTTTCTCACGGCGTACGTAGGTGAATCTTATGCAGACCATGGAAAATGGCAGGCATTTTTTGAGTACTGTAGCCTCATGGCTGAAATGCTCGACCTGGATGTTCTAAGCTGTCCACTATACGACGGAGCTCAGTCAGCATCTACCTCGATTAGAATGGCATCTAGGGTGAATGGTCGTAGCGAAGTTATAATCCCTAAAACCATGAGTCCAGATAACCGTTTGGTTGTTGAGAATTATCTAAAGCCCGACATTAAGTTATTTGAAGTGAGCTTCAATACAAACTCAGGTCTAATGAACTTGACTGACTTGAAGCGTAAAGTTTCATCCAATACCTCCGCTGTACTAATCGAAATCCCGTCTTATCTTGGTTTTTTGGAGAGTCAAGTACTAGAAATTGGAGATATTGTCCGAGGAGTAGGAGCTGAGTTCATTGTATATACTGATCCGATTTCTCTGGGAGTTATTGCTCCACCAGCTCAATATGGAGCTACTTTTGCCTGTGGCGACTTCCAACCATTAGGTATGCACATGCAAGCCGGAGGTGGACAGGGTGGTTTTATAGCTACTGTTGACGAAATGAAATATATCTCGGAGTTCAAGGATCTAATGTTTGGAATTACCGAGACCACTGTGAATGGCGAATACGGCTTTGGAGAGGTACTGTTCGAGAGGACATCATATGGATCTCGGGCTGAAGGAAAAGAATTTACTGGTACAACTACCGGATTATGGGCTATCAATGCAGCAGTATATCTCACACTGATGGGCCCAAAGGGAATGGCAGAAATAGGCAAGACAATTATGCAAATGTCACAATATGCAGCTAGTAAGCTCTCAGAGATTGAAGGTGTGAAGATTGGTCTTAACTCTCCCTTCTTTAAGGAGTTTGTAGTGAACTTCGATGATTCTGGTAAAACGGTTGCGGAGATCAATAGAGCTCTTCTAGGTAGGAAGATATTTGGAGGTAAGGACCTGTCTAGAGAATTTCCAGAGCTTGGTCAGAGTGCCTTATTTTGCGTAACTGAAACAAAGAATCAAGGTGAAATTGACAGACTGGCCGAAGCGGTTAAGGAGGTGATCTAACATGGGTAGAGACCGAGACACACTACTGAGAAAATATCACCAAGCGCGATGGGATGAAGAGATTATATTTGAGATGAGCGTGCCTGGTGAGCGCGGAATATTGGTACCTCAAGCTCCCTCCAAAGTGGTTGAAACTATTGGTGATGGTGTGTCAACTATTCCTGAATGTCTTTTTAGAGAAAATCCTCCCGTTCTTCCTGAGATTAATCAGATGCGAGTACTTCGGCACTTCCTGCACCTGTCCCAAGAGACTATGGGCACAGACGTTACAATTGATATAAGTCAGGGAACATGTACTATGAAGTACAGCCCCAAAGTTCAAGAACATTTAGCTGCCCGACACCCCGGCATTACGGAAATTCATCCCCTGCAACCAGAGGAAACAATACAGGGAAATCTTGAGATTATTTATAAACTCGATCAGTTTTTACAGGCAATTTCTGGACTTGATCACTTCACCTTTCAGCCTGGAGGAGGCGCCCACGGTGTTTATACTGGTGCCTCAATTATCAGGGCCTACCATAAAGCTCGGGGAGATAATCATAGAAGGGAAATCATTACAACGATTTTTTCGCATCCTTGTGACTCTGCTGCACCCCACACAGCGGGCTTTGATGTAATTACTCTGATGCCGGACGAGGATGGATATGCTGACCTGGAAGCAATGAAAGCGGCACTATCGGAAAAGACTGCTGCAATTTTCATTACTAATCCAGAAGATACAGGTATCTATAACTCGCGAATTAAGGAGTACGTGGATGCAGCTCATAAGGTTGGTGCCCTTTGCTACTATGATCAAGCAAATGCAAATGGAATGCTGGGGATTGCTCGTGCTAGGGAGGCTGGTTTTGACCTGTGCCACTTTAATCTCCACAAGACTTTCTCGGTTGCTCACCAATGCATGGGCGGTTCAGTTGGTGCCGTAGGTGTTAGGGAAGAACTTGAAAAGTTTCTACCTGTGCCCAAAATCGAGTTCGATGGAACAAAGTACTCACTTAACTATGAGGGCTCGGAGGGAATTGGCAAGGTTCGGTCGTTCTATGGTAACGTCCAGTCTCTAATTAAGGCCTATGCTTGGATAATGCAGCTGGGTGCAGACGGCCTAAAAGAGGCTGCAGAGTGTTCTGTCCTGAACAACAACTATATGATGAAAAAGCTCAGCGAAGTACCTGGAGTATCCGTTGAATTTGCGAAGGGAAAAAGACGTTTGGAACAGGTTCGATATAGTTGGGATAAGCTAAAGAAGGACACTGGAGTGGGTAGTGAAGATGTGATGCGAAGAATGTCAGATTATGGTTTGCAGCATTATTGGATGGCTCATCCACCAGAAATTGTCCCAGAGCCGTTCACTCTGGAACCTACCGAATCTTTTTCCAAAGATGATATCGACGAATATGTTGCGGTGCTTCGGCAAATATCCAAGGAGGCTTACGAAAACCCTGAGCTAGTTAAGAGTGCCCCCCACAACCAGGTAGTTCATAAGGTCCCCGCGCCATCTATCAATGAGTCCAAAAGAATTGCTGTAACCTGGAGACAGTATCTTAAAAAGAAGCATTTGGCCTAGTATCCATTCCCTTTCCTTTTTCTGGTAATTTCCCAGACCAAGGGAGGGAAGATATTAGTCTTGAATTCGGATTAGGACTTGGTGGAATACAGAGTGAAGAAGCTAGGAGTCATAGTAAATCCTGTAGCTGGAATAGGTGGAAGAGTAGGACTTAAGGGAAGTGATGGTAATGAAATCCAGCAACAGGCTAGGAGTCTGGGAGCTTTTCCCGAAGCACCCAAGCGAGCAGCGAATACACTTGCTCTCCTGAGAGAATTAAGCGACAAGATTGAGGTTATTACTTATCCTCGAGAGATGGGAGAAGATGAAACTCGCACCAGTGGTTTAAAGCCCACTGTTATTGGGTCAATCGTCAGTGGTAAAACAACGTCTGAAGATACTTGTCGAGCTGCGGTTGAAATGGAAAAATTAGGTGTAGATTTAATCCTCTTTGCTGGTGGCGATGGTACAGCCAGGGATATTTTTTCTGCCATTGAACGTAGAGTTGCTGTCTTAGGCATTCCGGCAGGAGTAAAGATTCACTCTGCAGTTTATGCTATCACTCCTCGCACAGCAGCTACAGTTGCCAGAATGTTCCTTGAGGGTCAACCTTTGAATCTTTGTGATAGTGAGGTTATGGATATAGACGAACATGCTTTTCGTCAAGGAGTGATAACTGCCAAACTCTATGGTTATTTGCGAGTTCCTAAAGAACGTCGTTATGTGCAGAGTGCTAAATCTAGAGGAGGGCACTCTGAAAAAGAATCTCTTCAGGGAATTTCAGCAACGATATCTGAAGAAATGGATGAAGACACGATATACATCATGGGCCCAGGGACAACTGTTGGTGCTATCATGGAATACCTGGGACAAAAAAACACTTTACTTGGGGTGGATGTGATAAGGAATAAGATGTTAATTAGTGGCGATGTAGGCGAGCGTGAATTAATGGATTTGATTGTAAGAGGTAACTCGAAGATAGTTTTGTCAGTAATTGGTGGCCAAGGCTACATCCTTGGTCGTGGTAATCAACAACTCACTCCTCAAATAGTTGGCAGGGTTGGTAGAAACAATATTCAACTAGTAGCTTTAAAAGAAAAGTTGATTGCGCTGAGTGGTAGACCGTTTCTTATGGACACCGGAGACTCAGCCCTAGATGCGTCTCTGGAAGGTTACTGGAGAGTTATGACAGGTTACAAGGAATATACTATGTACAGAGCTGGTTATTAAGTAGGAAAGTTGTAATCTCAGGGGTTTTTTTTCTCTGGCCTAAATTCTTCTGCTAATCGCTCTGCTTCCTCAATTTGAGAGTCACTCATCAGTCCAGCTAATGCATTCTTTGCTTTAACGGCCTCTGTATTTCCCTGTTTACTAGATAGGTGATACCACCTATGTGCTTCGACATAATCTTGAGTAGTTCCTTGACCTAAACCATACATCGCTCCTAGGTTGTCTTGAGCCTCACCATAGCCCTGTTCAGCAGAAAGCTTGAACCATTTAAAAGCCTTTTGATAGTCTTGTGTAAGCCCCTCACCTTTGTAATACAAGTTCCCTAGATTGTTTTGAGCCTTAGCATGTCCCTGCTGTGTAGCTTTGCTAAACCATTTGACAGCTTCTTGGTAATTTTGTAACACCCCTTGGCCTTTTTGATACATCAGGCCTAAATTATTTTGGGCTGTGGCATAGCCCTGTTCAGCAGCAAGGTTATACCACTTGATAGCTTGTTGGAAATTTTGAGGCCCTCCTTCACCTCTGTAGGCCATATTCCCTAAAAGAGTTTGGGCCTCGGCATGCCCCAGTTTAGCAGCTTGTTGAAACCATTTTTTTGCTTTCGTGAAATCCTTTGCAACACCTACGCCAATTGAATATAAAATTCCTAAATTGATTTGTGATTTGGAATCTCCCTGTTCTGCTTTACGAATTATTTCAGAGAGAGGAATTTGACTAAACGTAGTCCCATTACTTCCCCAGAATAGTAGGACTAGTAGAATTAATCTAATTAGTTTCATTATTAGCGATCCCTGATTTCAGGCAGTATATTGGGAAAAACTCTAGAAATTGTACATCTCTCTTTTTAGTAATTGCAAGAAGCAGAGAGCATCAGTAATATGAAAATTAGTAGTTAATGGTAATCCTATTATTACCAAGTAGCAAATATGGTAGAGATTAACTACCTTTAAAGCAGTGTTGACAAGCTCCTTTAATATAAGGATTATTATTTACCAAGAACCATGATGGTGTGCACTAGCTTTATTGAGGTTGAATACAAAGAAGTTGGTATAGATCGTTGAAAACAAAAATATGGAGGCGTGGCAGAGTGGTCGAATGCGGCGGTCTTGAAAACCGTTGTCCCTTTACGGGGACCGTAGGTTCGAATCCTACCGCCTCCGCCAATTCTTTTCATCAAGTTTTGAGTTAGAAATTAAAAATAAGATTAATTGTTAGCGACTAATGGCTCAATTTAAGCATTATGTAGGGTAATTGTTATTTTCAGTCAAAGAGAATAGGTACAATTAGTCCAAATA
The DNA here is from genome assembly GCA_964462735.1 of uncultured Acidobacteriota bacterium. GTDB lineage: Bacteria > Acidobacteriota > Terriglobia > Versatilivoradales > Versatilivoraceae > JAKUNG01. Next base: position 18,787 of record CAYWYX010000018.1, read on the forward strand.
AGCAAGTTCACTTGAGCCTAAGAGCACTTGAGCGTATTCTTCCCAAGGTCTTCGGTTTTGGTTGAGGTCTGGATTCTTTAGGAATTTAAGGGCAAGGTCAATTTCAGATGCCTTCGGATTTCGAGCCAGGGTCATACGATAAAGAGTAGTGATTTTAGCAGTCGAATTCTCTAAATGAGCTACCCTTTCAGCTAATTGTTCAGCCCTAATCTGCATCCACTTACTGTTGAGAACAAAGAGTTGTTGTAAAGGTGTGGTTGTAACTTGTCGTTTGGGTTTATGCTGAGTTGCAACGGGAAAATCATAGAGTTGTAACAACGGATGAAGTAGACTGCGGCTGATTTTTGAATAGACTGATCGACGGGTAGAATTCTTCAAATCAATATTTTCAGAAGGGCCACCCATATTAAATTTTAGTTCGCCGGATGCCTGCAAAATAGTGTCTCTCCAGGCTTCAACATCTAACCGACCTGGACTTTTTCGCCATAGCCACTGATTTGTTGGATCGGCTTGCTTGGCTGATTTAATGGGTCGGCTTGCTTGGCGATAGGTTGCTGACAACATGATTTCCTGATGAAGCCATTTGAGAGACCAGCCATTTTTTACAAAACGAGCTGCAAGGTCGTCTAAGAGTTGGGGGTGGGTAGGCTTTTGTCCCTGTGCACCAAAGTCAGATGGAGTCCGCACTAAATGCTCTCCAAAATGCCAGCCCCAGACCCGATTTATCAAGACACGAGAAGCTAGAGGTCCAGCTACACCAACTATTTTGTTAGCTAGATCAAGACGACCTGATCCCTTTTTAAATGGATCGGGAGTCAATCCTTCAGAGAAGACAGTTAGGAATCTTCTTGGAACTACTTTTCCTGGGTTACTAACATTTCCACCAATGAACACAGACAAGTCACGGGATTTGTCTGGGTGAAGGTCAATCCAGGTGACAGTTGGTGTACTTCCGTCAATCCATACTCCACAGTCAATCACTGCATGGGTAAGAGGGATTTTATTTCCTGCTAACAACTTTTCAAGTGCTTCAAAATCAGTTTGCATTGCCTTGATTTGGGGGTGAACTTCTTCAGCTACAGTACTAAGGGTTTTTAGAAGTCGATACTGACCCTTAAGTCGGTACAAACGTTCATAATCCCAAATCAGTTTTTCTGCTACTTTAGGGTTCATGTCAACAATTGGTCGTCTTACAAGCCACTGACTGGCAAATACCCCTGCCAAGCCATAATAGTCTTCATTGGTGATAGGATCGAATTTATGATCATGACAACGAGCACAGGCAACAGTAAGACCAAGCAATCCGCGTGAGACTGCATCAACTCGTTCATCCCAGTCGTCACTAGCTAAGGTTTCGATTACATCACGAGAGAGTCTTGGATCCTTGTGATACATTGGTGCATTACCAATATATCCAAGTGCTCTCATGTCAGCTGGTTTAAAATCTGGTAACAAATCTGCTGCAAATTGCATACGAATGAATTGATCGTAAGGAATGTCTTTGTTGAAGGCTTCAATGACCCAATCTCGGTAGCGCCAAGCAAATTCGTGTGGTTGATTAGTTGATTCATTTGTGGGGTGATCTTCTGCCCATCGAGCTACATCAAGCCAATGACGTCCCCATCGTTCTCCGTACCGGGGAGATGCCAGCAAGCGCTCAATCAATTTTTTGTAGGCGTTTGGAGAAGGATCCGAGACAAAATCTTCAATTTCTTTGTAACTGGGAGGTAATCCTGTTAAGTCAAGCGATGCTCGCCTTATCAGTGTGTGGGGATCAGCGTCTGGTGAAGGCTCCAAACCATTTTCTTGGAGTTTTGCAAGAACGAAAGCATCAATTTTTTGTTGTGGCCAGTTCTTCTGATTGTGGTCAGGGGGCTCCAATTCAACCACAGGTTGAAAAGCCCACCATTTTCGACCCTCTGCAATCGGTGTACCTGGACCAGCTGATTTCTTAGGGTTTTTAGATGGGTTGGGCTTATCACTGCGAGGATCGTGAGCACCATTGCTAATCCAGATCTCAAAATCTCTTATCACTCTATCAGGTAATTTCCCAGAGGGTGGCATTTTAAGTAATGGATCTTTATAACGGAGAGCTTTTATTAACAGGCTTTCATCTGCTTGTTTGGGTACTATTGCTGGACCTGAAACACCTCCACTTAAGAGGGCAATCTTTGAATCTACACGAAAGCCACCCATGGGATTATCAAGTTGAGATGAATGACACTCCACACAATGTTTTAATAGAATAGGACGAATTTTGCGTTCGAAGTGTTCAGTCTCTGGTCTCTGGGCGTATACTGCCAATCCCGATAAAAATAGTAAAATTATCCAGAGTCTCATCTTATCAACTCCGACAATATTCTGCCATGGACATCAGTTAGACGAAAATCTCGTCCAGCATATCTATAGGTTAGATTTTCATGGTTAAAACCCAGTTGGTTTAGAATAGTCGCATGTAGATCATGGACACTTACCCGATTTTCGACAGCCTGAAATCCAAAATCATCAGTAGATCCGTAGGTCATTCCACCTTGAATCCCTCCACCGGCCATCCACATAGTAAAACCAAAAGGGTTGTGATCACGGCCATTACCGGATTCTGACACTGGGGTTCGCCCAAATTCTCCGCCCCAGACCACAAGGGTTTCTTCTAGAAGTCCACGTTGCTTAAGGTCTCGGAGAAGTGCAGCAGCAGCCTGGTCCATGTCGGGACATCGATTCCGAAGATTTTTATTAATGTCTTTGTGATCATCCCAGGGTTGTCCAGGTCCATAAAAGACATGTACATATCGAACACCTTTTTCAACCAATCGACGAGCAAGCAGACACCCATTAGCAAAAAAGGTAGAACCATATTCTTTTCGGATAATTTCTGGCTCCTTCTTTATGTCGAAGATGTCAAGAGCTTCAAATTGCATTCTATAGGCAGTTTCCATTGCTTGTATACGAGCTTCCAGAAAGGCATCTTCTCCAATGTTTGATTGGTGCTCTTGGTTTAGAGAGGTAAGAAGGTCAAGTTGATCACGTTGGGCTTTAGCATTAAGTTTGTTGTTTTGTAAATATCTAATCATTTTTTCAGGGTTAGTTTCTGAATGATTAAAATGTGTACCTTGGTGTTTAGTAGGCAAAAAACCAGAACGCCAAAGAGAACTACCACTGAATCCTCCTGGCTCTGGGCTCAGTACAACAAAACCAGGTAAGTTTTCATTTTCGCTACCGAGGCCATAAGATAGCCAGGCTCCAAGAGTTGGTAGAGTAGAAGCAATGTTCCCTGAATGGATCAAATTTCGAGCAGGTGTGTGAGTTGGGTTGAATGTATACATAGAACGAATAACACATAGTTCGTCAACACAAGCTGCCAAATTGGGTAAGAGTTCACTTATTTCAGTACCATTCTGGCCATACTTTTGGAACTTAAATGGTGAGGGAAGTAACCCCCCTGTCATTCGTTCCGTTCTTAAGTTTACCGAGTCAGGTCGCTGGCCTGCATATTTTTGAAGTGCAGGCTTAGGGTCAAACATATCTATGTGAGAAGGTCCTCCAGTAAGAAACAAGAAAATTACGTGCTTTGCAGAAGGAGCAAAGTGAGGTCCAACTGAGATGTTACTGGCTCTAAGATCAGAGGCTAACATCCCGGTGAGTCCCACCGCGCCTAGTCCTCCACATAGTCGCTCTAAAAAATCTCTCCGGCCAATACTTTGTATTTTAGAGATTTGAGCTGATTGCACTATTTTTGGCATAGTAGCTTACCCGTCGAAAAAGATTGGGGGTAATTGACTTGTTCTTGAATTTTACATGAAATGCTAAAAAATTTTACATGAAATGCTAGAACAATTCTACTTTATGTGAAACTAAAGATTAAGTTTTCAACGAACTTTTGCTAACTTCAATTAGGCCTATTTTGTCTAAGTGGATTGGAGCAGTCGACCAAGTGTAAAATTAAGGTATCAAACACAAGACGCTTGGATTTCATAATACATTATGTAAAGTTCGGATGCTGTTTTTCTGTTCAATGAATTTATCAGTTATTATTCTTGATTTTCTAGATTCTCGACAGAGAGCCGTGGCAATAGAATCAGTTAAATAGATTATTCTATCACTTCAATTTAATGAGCCTGCATTACCTGTATTTTTAAAAGGATATCTAGTATGAAGATTACAAATGTTAAGGCAGTCTATCCAAAGTGGTCACACCAACCAGGTAAGGTTTGGCAAAAGTGTTTTTGGCAAATTGTTGTCCGTATTGATACCGATATTGGTGTAATTGGTTATGGGTATGGTGGTGGAGGGGAACCTGGTGTACTAGTAATTAATAAGCACTTGCGTCATCATTTGGAAGGTGTTGAGGTCAATAGTGTTGATGATATCCGTAAAATTTGGGACTCACTATACCTTGCTTCACTACCATACGGGAGAACAGGTATTGCACTTATGGCAATAAGTGGGATTGATTTAGCTCTTTGGGATCTACTTGGCCATGCTGAAAAGAAACCGGTTTATGACCTTATTGGAATTAGAACAAAAAAACAAATCAGAGCATATGCTTCATGTTCTGATTTTAAGTTGGCTCGTGATTTAGGATATAACGCAGTAAAGTTTTTTCATCAATGGAAAGGGGATTCTGATTATGATGAAGCTGTTGAAATGGCCTCACATATTCGCAACCTACTTCCAAATGCCCTATTAATGGTTGACTGCTATTTGTCATGGGATTATGCAGTAACTCTGGAAATGTCCCGTCGTCTTTCAGAGTTTGATATTTATTGGTTTGAAGACGTGCTATCTCCAGACCACCTAGAGGAACTGGCTAGCCTTCGTCCAAAGATAAAACCAGTGTTACTTGCTGGTGGTGAGCACGATTTTTCTCCTAAGACTTTCCAAACAATAGCTCAAACTGGAGCATTAGATCTTTGGCAGCCTGATATTACCTGGTGCGGCGGGATGACTGCGGGATTACGAATAATGAGTCTTGCAAAGAGTCATAATATCCCGGTTGTTTTGCACAGGGGTGGAGAAGTCTGGGGTCTACATTTAATTGCTGTTAGCGACTGTATGGATCTTGCTGAGACACTGCTGGAACATTGGACAACGCCGGAAAAAACTCTTTGGCTTGAGGAACCAAGAGTGGAAAATGGAATTATTTGTCCGCTTGATTTACCTGGTTTTGGTGTTCATTTAAACGAGGATATGTTGTAGAAGTGAATATTAGAAATTAAAGATGCAGGGGAAATTGGATGATAACTTGAAGCGATACGTGTGGATTACCTATCCCTAAGGAATAATCAAAGACAGAGAATTGAACATCCTTTCTTTTGTTAAGTTGGTCTTCGATTTTATCAATAAACAGAAAAAATCTTATTCTCTTAAACCTCAGGAATAGCTAGGTCGGAGGCCCCTACTTGTGACATTAATGCCTCTGGATAATAACGTTGAATCATGTCTGAAGCAATTTTGGCACGACGAACTCGCTCCTTGGAAAGAGCAATAGCAGTCGCTTCGATATGAGTACCACTTGGGTATATGTCAGGTGCATTTCGGAGACCAAGTTTCACGTAGATTGGAGAAAGTGCCCTAATAAATTTTGGAATTTCAAAATGACGAACAAAACCTCCAAAGTTGTCTGGTGTTTCTACATAAAGATCGAGGGGTATTGACACTGCCTGTCTAATAGATGCTAGCAGTTCTAATGGTAAATCAGAGGAAACATTAAAGGTTCCGCCTCCAAAATCCTCTAGGATTTTAACAGATATTGGATTGGTTGCACTTAGCTGGACAGATATTTTAATGACTAAATTAGAAGGTAATTGTCCTTCCTTTTTAAGTTGGTTGACAACCCATAGCAAACCTAGATCGGCAACTAAGATTCCACGTAGTCCCAATTCACATCCTCGTTTTATATCTTCTATAGCATAAACAATTTGATCCATTCCACGTAGTCCAAGTCCAATGTTTTTTCCTGCTGGAGTTAGTGGTTGGGCACCAATATCAAAAGTAGCCCTTGGTCCAACGAAAAGACTGACCTCCATTTGATGGTCTTTAGCCATTTTCAGCATCTCTTTGATCTCGTGATCAGTCATAAGCATAATTCCACTCCCTTGACTTACACGATGAATGGTTAATTTATACTTAAGAGCCTCATCGATAACTGTTTTAAGACATCGGGGGCCTTCTACACTGGGAATTTCAAATCGATATTGTGCTCCGTCTGGGAATCTCTTATCAGTATTATTGAATTCAGAGGAGTCTCCAGTAGGGAAGCCTAATTTTTTTTTTAGAAAATTCTTGGTTTCATCCAAAGTTTTGTCTCCTTTCGTCTAAAACTAGTAGTTTATTAATGGCTTCAGAACCATAAAATATAATGAGCTTCTCTGTTATCAGACTAGAAATTAATGTTCGATGATTCAATCTAAAGAATTTAGGAACTTTCTTTATTCAGTTTTTCTATAGCGTTTATTTTTTTCCACAAATGTTCTTGGATCCATTTCCTATCCCACCATTCTACTGGATTAACAGGAATACCTTGTAGAAATAGACCAAAGTGAAGATGGTCACCTGCAGCTAAGCCTGTGGTGCCACTGAGACCTATGATATCTCCCTTGTTAACTTTTTGTTCTTGTTTAACTGAAATAGAACTTAAGTGACCATACAGAGAAAATAAACCACAGCCATGATCTATTAAAACAGTTTTTCCATAGATGCCTAGGTTCGTTGCATAACGAACAGTTCCATTATTAGAGGCTTCGATCGGATAATTTTTCACTGAAGCTAAGTCAAACCCTACATGGTCCTGATGATCGATCGTTATACCTTTGTAGAAATAAGTACGGTGATCAGCAAAAAAAGATTCTACTTTAGATTGGCTTAGCTGAGAGAAAGGTTCGGTCCATAAGATTCTTTCTGATGATTTTTTCGAGATTTTTTTAATTGTCTGATGATTCAGATCTCGGAGTTTACTGTTAATCTGGACGAATTCTTTAATTAAGTCCTTCTCTTTTAACAGCTCAGGATTTTTATTTGTGAGATTGGGAATAACCTTTTTAAGAAACCGTTTATTGAGGTGGATCTGTCGATGTCGAAATTTCTTAGGAAAGAATTTAATTCGAAACATAGTTCTTGACTCATTTCCGGCTTTGTCACGAGCTACTAATATCATTTTAGAATTTAGGGGAAGATCATAACGATAGGCAAAAATCGAAAATCTGATTTGTTTGTCTGAAAGCTGAGGAGAATATCCAGAAAAAAAATGCGGACCAACTTGCACACCAGAAAGGTGAGTGTCTTTTTCAACTCGATATAAAATGCATTCCGAGCCACCTTGTCGAATATAGTGCTGACCTGAAAGAACTTCAAGCCTGGGGGGGGTAAAATCAAACGTGAAATCTTTTTTAATTACTGTTTTATTACCATCGAGCAATCGGCGAAAGGAAAAATCTTTCGCAGAAACTATTATTGAAGCAGGACCCTCTTTTATTTGATTAAAAGTATTAATTATCTTTCCAAGGTCAAAACTTTCAGAGCTGTTTTTTTCTTTAGTTTTAAAAAATATAGGTGGTGATGAATATTGTTTATTTGTAAGATTTATCGTTTTATTCCTTAATTTTAAGTCAATTGACACTTGTTTTAAACCAGCCCCTTCATCTGTAACAGTAACAATTAGATTAGATTTCCTTCCCAAACTTGTAAAGTCGCGATCAAAGTTTAAACTAGGTGACTGTCCTTCCCAGCGATCTAAGGTTAAGAACATACCAAAACAGAAAATGCTTACAAAAAAAATTAATAGCACAGATCTTAAGGATCGGATTGAGGGGTTTTCTAATTTATGATATTTCATGAGAGTCAAATCAATTCAAAGATTCTAAAAAGCTAACCTTAAAAGAAAGGATAATTTATTATGGGTATACTAAAAAGTCTAAGCTTTTTTCAGGACAACCTATTGTTTACAATTATCAACTTTCTTACATTTTAGGTTTATTTAAAAAGTCTACCAACAGAACAAGTGGTTGACATAAAAGGGGAAAGCCCTACATAATAGAGGGTCTTCCCGTGTGCCTAACATCAAGTTCTACCTCAAATTGAGGAAGGAAAAATAGATTGAG